>DNWN01000092.1:268-8023 GCA_003507115.1 Cryomorphaceae bacterium
CTCGTAAGCTCCAAGGACGATAGCCCACTTGGGGGTGCGGCCGTGAAAATTACAGGCAACGACGGCTTTAGCCAAGTCGTACAAACGAGCAAAGACGGATCCTTTGTGTTGGAATCCGACGATTTGAGCGGCGATGTCGTCTACAGCTTCTCCTTTGAGAAAAAGAAATTCTTGAACGCTGGAGCACGTGCCAACACGCACGCCCTGGCGCTCGAGGCGTTCAATTACATGGAGGCCCAAAACGTCTACATGCACACCGTCGAGGTCAAGGCCAAGATGGACCCCATCGAGATCCCTATCGTTCTTCCCGACGTGTACTTCGCCTTGGCGAAATGGGATTTGAATGACCAGGCTCGTGCGGCGCTCGACACCGTGGTCAAGACCCTGACCCTCAATCCCAACATTGTCATCGAACTGCGTTCACACACGGATTACCGCGATGTGGATGAGAAAAACGTGGTGCTTTCTCAGCATCGTGCCGACACCTCCGTCAGCTACTTGATTTCCCGCGGCATTCACCCGGACCGCTTAGTGGCCTTGGGTATGGGCGAGAGCCAACCTTTTGAAATTCCTCAGGGATACAAAGGGCTAGGTTCAGATGTCTTTCCGACGGGTACGCAATTGACGGAGCGCAACATTCGTAAAATGTCTCCGGCCCAGCAGGAAGTGGCCAACCAAATCAACCGCCGTACGGACTTCCGCGTCATCCGTGACGACTATGTTCCCCCCGTGGACGAAGCGGCCCTGGCTGCCGCAGCCGAAGAACAGGCCAAGGAAGATGCCAAGCCCGTGATCGGACAGATGTACACGGTGCAGGAGCGCGACACCTACACGACGATTTGCCGCAACAACAACATCACGATTTCGGACTTGAAGCGTCTGAACGGTGGATTGCGCGGCGTACGTCCCTTCCCCGGTATGGTGCTCAAGGTGACGGCGAAAGGCGACTATACGGACTACGACAAAACCCACCGTCAGGTGGCGGTGGGCGAGTCCTTCAGGTCTATTGCCAAGGAATTGGGTATGAAACCCAAAGAATTGGAGGCCCTCAATCCGGAGTACGAAGACGAGCTTCCCGCAGGCACCTACATCCGCATTCAGTAAGCCGGGCATCGTACCTTTGTGGTATGGAGCAAAGTGCACGGTATGCAGGCCGCGGGGTGTCCTCGGGCAAAGAAGATGTACATCAGGCCATTGCGAACATAGACAAGGGGCTCTTCCCGAAGGCCTTCTGTAAAATTGTCCCGGATGACTTGACCGGTAGCCTCGAGCATTGTTTGGTGATGCACGCCGATGGTGCGGGTACAAAATCCTCCCTGGCCTACATGTACTGGAAGGAGACGGGCGACCTCTCTGTCTGGCGCGGAATTGCCCAAGACGCCGTCATTATGAATGTCGATGACCTCCTCTGTGTGGGCGCGACGGGACCCATTTTGCTTTCCAGCACCATTGGCCGAAACAAAAACCGCATTCCAGGCGAAGTCATCGCGGCCCTCATTGAAGGTACCGAGTCCGTATTGGCGGATTTGCGCGCCAACGGCGTGGACATTCGCTCCACGGGCGGCGAGACGGCGGATGTGGGCGACTTGGTCCGCACCATCATTGTGGACAGTACCGTCGTCGCACGAATGCGCCGAGATGAAGTCATTGACAATGCCGGCATCGCTCCGGGTCAAGTCATCGTCGGCTTGTCTTCCTATGGCCAAGCGACCTACGAGCACGAGTACAACGGAGGCATGGGGTCCAATGGACTGACCTCGGCCCGCCACGACGTATTCCACCACCTCCTGGCGGAGCGCTATCCCGAAAGCTTTGACGCCGAAATCGATCCCTCCTTGGTCTATTCGGGGACCAAATCCTTGACCGATGCCATTGCAGGCAGTCCACTGGACGCGGGCAAGCTCGTCTTGTCACCTACGCGGACCTATGCCCCCATTATTGTGGCGCTGCTCCGGACCCTTCGCCCGCACATTGGGGGAATGGTCCACTGTTCAGGCGGCGCCCAAACCAAGGTCCTGCACTTTGCCACACAGGGCAAGATCATCAAGGACAATCTCTTCCCGATTCCGCCCCTGTTCACCTTGATTCAATCCGAGTCGAACACGTCTTGGCGCGAAATGTATCGCGTCTTCAACATGGGCCACCGCATGGAAATTTATATGGATCCCGCGCACGCCCAGGAGGCCATTCGCATATCAAAGCAGTTTGGTGTGGATGCCCAAATCATTGGCCGGGTCGAACCCCATGCCACGCCTGAGGTGCACCTCAAGGCCCCCGATGGCTGGCAGATTTACACCGCGTAAGCCATGGATCTTCTCACGAAGCTCGATGCCATCCACGTTCGCTACGAGGAAGTGAATGACTTGCTCATGCAGCCCGAATTGGCCGCCGATCGACAGCGCTTTGTTCGCCTGCACCGCGAATTCAAAGATTTGCAGGCCGTCATGGAAGCGCGCCAGCGCTATGAAGAACTGACGGGCCGCTTGGCGGAAGCCAAAGACCTGATTGCCACAGAAAAAGATCCGGAAATGCGCGACATGGCGCACGAGGAACTTTCAACCATTCAACCGGCCATCGAAGCCCTCATCACCGAAATCCAGCAACTTCTGATTCCCAAAGATCCGGAGGACGCCAAGGACGCCGTGTTGGAAGTACGGGCGGGCACGGGGGGTGATGAAGCGGGCCTTTTCGCCGGCGAGCTCCTGCGCATGTACCTCCGATTCATCGAAGAACGCGGGTGGACCTATGAACTCTTGAGCGCGACAGAAGGCTCGGCCGGCGGATACAAGGAAGCGAGCATTCAGGTTCGTGGGGAAGACGTATACGGCACCCTCAAATATGAGTCCGGTGTCCACCGGGTGCAACGCGTGCCCGCGACGGAGTCGCAGGGCCGCGTCCATACCTCGGCCGCCACGGTGGCCGTCCTACCAGAAGCTGATGAATTGGACGTGGTGATTCGGGATGTCGACATCCGCAAGGACACCTTCCGCTCGAGTGGAGCAGGAGGGCAGCACGTCAATAAGACTGAATCCGGCGTTCGTTTGACCCACTTTCCCACGGGATTGGTCGTGGAATGCCAGGACGGCCGCTCCCAGCACCAAAACTATGACCGGGCGCTGACCGTCCTACGGGCCCGAATTTGGGACCAAGCGCGCGCCGCACAAGATGCGGAAGTGGCCCAGAAACGCAAGACCTTGGTGAGCACAGGAGACCGTTCGGCCAAAATTCGGACCTACAATTTCCCCCAAGGGCGCGTCACCGACCACCGCATTGGTTTGACCCTGTACAATTTGACCGAGGTGATGAATGGCCAAGTCGGTAAGTTTATGGATGAATTGCGCATGGCAGAGAATGCTGAGCGCCTCAAAGAAGGAAGCGGAGAATGACACGAGCCCAATTGATTGCCCAGATTCAAGCGAAGAAATCCGTCCTCTGCGTTGGATTGGACCCGGACATGGATAAAATGCCGGCGCATTTTCCGCGCACGGCGGAGGGCTTGGCCAACTTTTGCTGCGCCATCATAGATGCCACCGCGCCCTATGCCGTGGCCTACAAACCCAATTTGGCCTTTTTCGAAGCCTTGGGGGTTGCCGGTTGGCAGGCCTTGGCGCGGGTGGCGGACCATTTGCGCCGCTACCCCCATCATTTGAGCATCGCCGACGCCAAGCGTGGCGATATCGGCAATACCGCGACGAAATACGCCCAGGGCATCTTGAATGAACTGGGATTTGATTCCATCACCGTAGCTCCCTACATGGGGCAGGATAGTTTGCAACCCTTTGCGCTACCGGGGAAATGGGGCATCGCCCTGGGCCTCACGAGCAACCCGGGGGCCAACGACTTTCAGCTTCAGCCGATGGCCGATGGCCGTCCGCTCTATGCCCATGTTTTGGATGCCTACCGCGCTTGGATGTCTCCAGAGCAATGGATGGTGGTTGTCGGTGCGACGCGCCCCGAAGGCCTCGCTTCGGTCCGGGCCCAGCTTCCCGAGCACTTCTTCTTGGTTCCCGGGGTTGGGGCCCAGGGCGGAACGGTCAAGGATGTCATGCGCGCTGGGGCGATTCCCGGTGATCTGGGCCTGCTGATTAATTCCTCCCGCGGAATTCTTTATGCCAGTGCCGGAGCAGATTTTGCGGAAGCTGCCGCCGCCGAGGCAGAGCGCTTGGTTGCGGAGATGCAAACCCATTGGCCTGCCGAGGCATGAAAAAGCGCATTCTCATTACGGGGGCGAACGGCCTGTTGGGCCAATCCCTCTTGCATGCAAACCAGGGCCGCTTTGATCTCTGCGCGACAGGTCGCGGGGTGGTGCGGGGCGATTTGCAAGGAGCGGTGTACGAAGTCCTCGATACGACGTCGCCCGAAGACTATGCGCGGGCCTTTGCGGCCTTTCGGCCCGATGTGGTGATCCACGGGGCGGCGATGACCCAAGTGGATGATTGCGAACGTCAACCCGATCTCTGCCAACAACTCAATGTGGATGCGACGGCCCACTGCATTGCGGCCTGCGAAGCGGTGGGGGCGCACCTCATTTTCATCAGTACGGACTTCATTTTTGACGGGACGGCGGGTCCATACACCGAAGAGGCCGCGGCCCATCCTTTGTCGGTTTATGGGCAATCCAAAGCCGATGCAGAGGCGCTCGTGCGGGCGGCCACCTGCCCGTGGTCCATCGCGCGCACTGTGCTGGTCATTGGCTATGTGCCCGGGTTGAGCCGTAGCAACATCATCCTATGGGCGCGGGGGGCCTTCCAACGTGGAGAGCGCATTCGCGTGGTCGATGACCAAGTGCGGAGCCCGACCTGGTCCATGGATTTGGCGGAGGGCTGCCTGCTCATCGCCGAAAAAGGCGCCACGGGGATTTACCACCTTTCTGGCCCGGAAACAATGACCATCTATGCCCTGGTGGAGCGGGTAGCGGCCCATGGCGGCTATGACGTTAGTCTGATGGACCGAGTGGACAGCGCCACCTTGGGGCAACCCGCCAAGCGCCCCCCCATAACGGGCTTTGACATTCGGAAGGCCCAAAAAGATTTAGGCTTCGCCCCCCATACTTTGCAGGAGGTCTTGGATGTGATTCCCTATATTTGAGGGATATCCAAAAAACATGAGTTCAGAAACACAATCATGGGGTTCACGGGTGGGCCTCATTCTCGCTATGGCAGGAAATGCCGTGGGACTAGGAAACTTCCTTCGATTCCCGGTACAAGCCGTCCAAAACGGGGGAGGCACCTTTATCATTCCCTACCTCGTTTGTTTTCTCCTCATGGGGATTCCCTTGCTGTGGATTGAATGGTCCTCCGGTCGCTATGGCGGGAAGTCCGGCAACCACTCCACGCCCTTTATCCTCGGCTCGATGGGTCGACGCAAATTCTGGCGCTACTTCGGCGTATTTGGGATTTACACCAACATCGCGGTGGCGGCCTACTATTGCTACATCGAAAGCTGGACTTTGTCCTATGTCTTCCACTCCTTGGCCCAAACCTTTACCGGCATGAGCCAAACGGAGGTCGCGGCCTTCTTTAACACCTACGTGGACATATCGCAAAACACCCTGGGTATTCCTTACGAAGCGGTCTTCTTCTACGTGCTCTGTCTCGTTCTCAATACCTGGATTCTCTCCAAAGGCCTCAAAGGCGGGGTGGAAAAAGTGGCCAAAATCGGCATGCCTCTGCTGATCCTCTTCGGCGTATTCTTGGCGATTCGGGCCCTAACCCTGGGCGCTTCGGGCGCTTCAGAGGGATGTTTGGACTGCGATTCCTCCTTGGGCCTAAACTTCTTGTGGGAGCCCCAATTTGACTCTTTGACCAACTTTAATGTGTGGCTCGCAGCCGCAGGACAAATCTTCTTCACTCTCTCCGTGGGCATGGGAACCATCCATTGCTATGCGGCCTATGTTCGCCCGAAGGACGACATCGCGCTCAATGCGATGACCGCCGGTTGGATGAATGGTTTCGTGGAGATCGTGTTGGGCGCCTCCATTGTGATCCCGATTGCCGTCGGTTACCTGGGTCTGGATTGGGTGAAAGAAAACGCCGGCTTCTCCATGGCCTTCCAAACGATGCCCTTCCTCTTCGGAAAGTGGGGGGTCGCCTTGGGAACCCTGGCCGGAGTGATGTGGTTTGGCTTGCTCTTCTTTGCGGGCATCACCAGCTCTTTGGCGATGGGTACACCGTGGATGGGCTTTATGCAGGACGAATTTGGCTTCAGCATCAAGAAATCCGCCATGACCTTTGGTTTGGTCACCTTGGTCATGGGACTGCCCACGGTATTATTTTACAATGAGGGTGTCTTTGACCAATATGATTATTGGGGGGCCACCGTCGGCATTGTCATCTTTGCACTGGCCGAATCTATACTCTTCTCGTGGGTCTTCGGCATCGACAAGGGCTGGGATGAAATCAACGCCGGTTCGGACATTACCCTGCCGCGCATTTACAAACCCATCATCAAGTTTGTCACACCGACCATCTTGCTGGTCATCTTTGTGATGAGCCTGATCACCCCCAAGAACAACGATTACGCGAACGCCCTCGAAAATGGCTGGGAACTGGACGAAGGATCCATTATTGGTCGGGCGATGAATATGAGTCGCCCCTATAACCGGGTATCCTTTGCAGACCACTTTGAAACCGAACACGCGGGGGTGGTGGAACTCCAAACCCAAGAGGAAGGCTTTGCCGTCATCGTGCACGAAACGGATGCGCCCGAGGAGATCGCGGCGATGTATGTCTTTACCGAAGACGACCAAGCGCCCATGGTCCGCGAGGGCGAAGTCATCACGGCGGGCCAGCCCATCGCATCGGGATCATTCTTGAATGATATTTTTTACATTCATCTAGCCCGGTTCATGTTGATCGGCCTATTTATCTTTATTAGTGCGCTCGTATGGCGTGCCTCTAAGAACCGAACAAACAACGAATCATGAGTACTAGCGCATTTTGGATGATGGTCATTACGCAGGTCACCGTCACCTGTATCACGGGATATTTCTTCTTGAAGGTGCTTCGTACGCCTCCAAATTCCGAACCAGACTCCTACGAGGACAACGATTTGGAATGAGCCGAACGGAATGGTTTACCACAATGGCTTGGGCGGGGATTTTCCTCGCCCTTTTCATTTTAAATAGGTACCAACGAAACCAAGAACCGTCCTGGGCAGGATGGGTGGCTTGGGAGGCGGAGGCGGACATCGCAGAATCGCCGATTCGAACCGAACCGCCCCCGTACCACCGTCAAGGCCCTCCTTCCTGGAAGTCCTACCCTCGGGATTCCATGCGAACGGTACCCGCGCCTGAGTTCGTTCGGAGTGATACGGTATCGGCCGACTGGCTTGCCGGGTTCTGGCCCCGTTGGAAGGCGGACCGCTTTGTCGCTCAAAGAGAACGCTGGGGAGGGATGGACTCCGCCATTGCCGCCAAAGAGGGCTGGCTGGACACGCGATGGGAGTGGAAGTGGGTCGTCCCGCCGCGCCAAGCTTTGCCTGCCTTAGAATTGGAATCGTGGTATGCCCATCCCTTGTGGCGCTCGGCCCAAATTCAAGCCGTCCACCGCTTTCAATCGCGCATCCGCCCTGTGCGCACGTGGGAAGAGGTCTTCGCCCTCGCGCCCTTCGATTCCCTTCAGCAGGTGTGGATTCCGAGATACTTCCAATTGAGCGCGCCGTGAAAAATACAGCGAGGGTAGGGGGAGTGCTATAATTTGCACTACATTTGCCACCCTAAAGAGAGGAGGTGACTCAAGTATGTTAGTTATTCAA
>DNWN01000044.1 GCA_003507115.1 Cryomorphaceae bacterium
ATTGTTGAGCATATGCCCCATGTGCAAGACGCCGGTAACGTTGGGCGGCGGGATGACAATGGCGTAAGCGGGTCGCTCATCGGGCGTGGAACGGAAGGCATTTCCATCCATCCAACGCGTATACCAAAGTCGCTCTACCAGGCCGGGAGCATATTTCGAGGCAATTTCCATATGCCGCAAAGGTAGGATGTGGCACTTTTTTTGCCGTAACCAATATGGCGGTTACATTTGCCGTCCAAGACAATCAAAATTCAAGCACAAAAGCCATGAAAAATTTCTACGCCACTGCCGCCCTGGTATTTGCTTCCAGCTTGGCCATGTACGCCCAAGAAGCGAATCCCAACGCCGCAAACATCGCGTTTGAGAACAAGACCATCGACTATGGTAAGCTCGAAAAAGATGCGAACGGAGAACGGGAGTTCACCTTCAAGAACACCGGCAAAGAGCCCTTGATCATCTCTAATTGCGTGGGTTCATGTGGTTGCACCGTGCCCCAGTGGCCCCGTACACCCATCGCTCCGGGTGCTACCGCTTCCATCAAAGTGAAGTACGACACCCGCCGCGTCGGCCGCTTTCAGAAGACGGTCACCGTTCAGAGCAACGCCAGCAACGCCACGGAGGTATTGACGATTAAAGGAGAAATCCTCGCTCCAGAAGCGACGCAGACGGCTCCTGTGAACACCACAACCGGCACTTCCAAGGTCTCCAAGTAAACCTTTGACCTCAGAATGATTCTGACCCGCTGCGCAAGCAGCGGGTTTTTTGTTGAAATTTGCCCCATGCCTCATATCTCTCAGCGTGGTCAGGCCATGCCTGCCTCTCCCATACGAAAATTGGTTCCCTTCGCCGAAATGGCCGAGCAACAAGGAAAAAAAGTTCACTACCTGAATATTGGGCAGCCGGACATTCCCAGTCCCGCCGGAGCGATGGACGTACTCCGACACCATGAAGTGAAAATCCTGGCGTATTCGCACTCGGCCGGATTTATCAGCTATCGCAAAAAGCTCGTCGACTACTACAGCAAGCACGGAATTCACATCAGTCCGCAAGACATGATTGTCACTACGGGAGGTTCAGAAGCGTTAGCGATTGCGATGGGAGCGATTTTGGACCCGGGCGATGAAGTCATCATTCCCGAGCCCTACTATGCCAATTACCTGGGGTTTGCGACCGCTTCCGGGGCGGTGGTCATCCCGGTGGTGAGTAGCATCGAGAGCGGTTTTGAGCTTCCTTCCATGTCCGAGATTGAGTCCTTGATTACCCCTAAGACCAGAGCATTGTTGCTCTGCAACCCAGGAAATCCAACGGGGAAGTTGTACACGAAAAAAGAACTGGCTCAGGTGCGCAAAATCGCCTTGAAGCATGACATCTTCATTATTGCCGATGAAGTCTACCGCGAATTCACCTATGACCGCCTGAAGCACACCTCTGTCATGAGTTTGGAAGGGATGGAAGAGCATGCCATCCTCATCGATTCCGTGTCCAAGCGGTACAGCATGTGCGGGGCACGCATCGGCCTTCTGGCCTCCAAAAATGAAGCCTTTATGTCCTCCGCCATGCGTTTTGCCCAAGCTCGCCTCTCCCCGCCTACCTTCGAGCAAATCGCGGCAGAAGCCGCTCTGGAAACACCTGATGCCTATTTCAAGGAGGTCAATGTGGAATATACTAAGCGCCGCGATTATTTGATCGGGCGTCTCAACGCCATGGAAGGGGTCTTTTGCCCAAAGCCTTCCGGCGCTTTCTACTGCATGGCGCAATTGCCGGTGGAAAATTCGGACCACTTCTGTCAATGGATGTTGGAGTCCTTTGACCACGATAACAATACGGTGATGATGGCTCCGGCCGGCGGGTTTTACACGGATTCTTCTCTCGGTGCACAACAGGTGCGCCTGGCATACGTGCTGGATGTCCACGACTTGAAGATTGCCATGGACGCGCTCGAAGTCGGTCTCCAAGTCTATCCCTACCGATTGGCATGACCTGGGAAGACCATGCCTCCCTAGCGCCCTACAATACCTTTGGCATCGATGCCAAGGCGGAGCGCCTGGTGCATTTGGAATCCGAGGCCTGTGTCGCTGAATATCGCCTGCATCCTCAAGGCTATGCCCACCAATCTCTGCTTTTGAGCGGAGGCAGCAACATGCTATTGTGCGCGGATGTGCCCGGAACCACGGCCCGAATCGCATGGACAGGGATGGAGGTCGTCCGCGAATCCGATGACCACGTCTGGCTCAACGTGGCCGCCGGCGAAAACTGGCATGAGACCGTGCTTTACACGGTTTCGCAAGGCTGGGGTGGGCTCCAAAATCTCTCGTTGATTCCTGGCTTAGTCGGGGCGGCTCCAATCCAGAACATAGGTGCCTATGGGGTGGAGTTAGCCGATTCCATGGATTCTCTACGTTTTTACGATTGGGCCACCGGTGACATTCGCGTGATGTCGGCGGCCGAATGCGCCTTTGGGTACCGAGATAGTCTGTTTAAAGGGGCACTCAAAGGCCAAGGTGTCATCATGTCCGTCACCTTTCGCCTCACCAAGCATTCCCATGCTTTGAAAACGAGCTATGGAGCCATCCAGGATGAACTCAGCGCCCGTGGTCAGGAGCCCTCTGTAGAAAGTATTTC
>DNWN01000121.1:0-357 GCA_003507115.1 Cryomorphaceae bacterium
GCATCAAAGGACTTCACCACGGTCCCTCCTACCCGCTGGGTGGGACTATTTGGGTCAAAAGCCTCCGGAAACTGGGCCTCTAAATCCTGCAATTCGCGAAGCAGTGCGTCAAAGCCCGCATCCGAAATACTCGGAGCATCCTCTACGTAATAGCGTCGGTTGTGTTCATGCAGTTCAGCACGTAGCGTCTGGATCCGTTCAAGGCTCATAGGTCAAAAATAGGGTCTGCTCAGAGCTTCTGGGCGGAAATAAAGCGTTCTTTTCCACAAAAATCTCGATGGATTTGAACATCCTTCCAATTCGAAGGGTAGGCGAAGAGTTTGGCCGTAGACTGGGCATGGTCTGCATGACATTCTA
>DNWN01000121.1:448-7824 GCA_003507115.1 Cryomorphaceae bacterium
GGCGGATTGGATACTAAAATATCCCAGGCCTCTGCAGGTCCCGAAGGGGGATCGCTCAATGAGGCATTCCGCCAAGCGATATCGAGCCCCGTGGTCTGTCCGTTCCTTCGCGCCAAGGATAAGGCCTCCTCACTGACGTCCCACCCTGCCACATGCCAAAGAGAACGCGCATGTTTCATCCCTAGCGCTATGCATCCACTCCCCGTACACCAATCCAGAGCGTGCAGGGCGGCATCCTCGGGGTGCTGAGCAAGGAGCATCCCCAGGAGTTCTTCGGTTTCAGGCCGTGGAATCAGGGCTCGATGGTCAATGCTCACCTGAAGGCCTGCAAAGTCCACGAAGCCGACGATGTGTGCCCAAGGTTCATGCGCTGCCAAGCGACGAAGGACCTCGAGGTGGTTTTCCACATGGGGTAGGGCTTCCAGGGGATTCTCAAGTGCATAAGCCAAGCGGCTCTCCCCAACCCATTCAGTCCAGCGTGCCCACAAGGCCCTCACCTCTTCTGGGGGCACTCCCGCGGACTGCAGGGTCAGTTGGAAATGGGATTGGAAGGCCGCACGGGTCATTCGATAAAGGTAGGGATGTACCTTCGCAGCATGACACATTCAGAAGGGATTTTACGCTGTTTAGCGCTCGCTCAAAAAGCCGGCGGATATGTTCACCCCAACCCGTGGGTGGGTGCGCTGATTGTGCATGAAGGGCGTGTTCTCGGAGAAGGTTATCATCACAAGGCAGGCCAAGCCCACGCCGAGGTGGAAGCCCTGCGCGCCCTAGCTCCGGAAGACCGCGCCCTTCTTCCGCACGCGACGATGTACGTGAATTTGGAGCCCTGTGCTCACCGGGGGAAAACACCTCCCTGTGCGGATGCTCTCGTGGAGGCGGGCATTGGCGAGGTGGTCGTCGGCACCGAAGACCCCAATCCCCTAGTGAGCGGCCAAGGCATTGCCCGCCTGCGCGAGGCAGGAATACACGTGACCGTCGGCATCGAGGAGGCCGCATGCCGCTGGCTAAACCGTCGATTCTTCCATGCCATCACCACCGGGATGCCCTATCTCGTGCTCAAATGGGCCGAGAGCGCCGATGGCTTTATCGATGGGATTCGGAGCATCGAACATCCAGGTCCCTACCGGATTTCCAATGAAGCGTCGCGTACATATGTCCATCAGTGGCGGAGTGAAGAGGCCGGCATTCTCGTGGGTTGGGGCACCTATGTGGCCGATGAACCCGCATTGACCGTCCGGGAAGTGTCCGGTGCCCAACCACAGCGCATTCTTTGGTCGACGCGAGGAACCTGGGATGTCGAGGAAGGTTGGAAAATTTGGGCCGCCAAACGGCACCCCAAACCCTGGGAAGCCTTTCAGCGCTTCGCCCGTGAAAGTGGTCTGCGGAGCATTTTTATCGAAGGGGGCGCCGCCACCCTACAAAGTCTTTTAGATCACGGCCTTTGGAACGAGGTGCGCATCCTACGTAGCCCCATCGAACTGGGCCGCGGGGTTCCCGCCCCAAAGATGCCTGCATCCGCCATTTTAAGTCGGGCAGAAAACCGCCCTGAGGGAATTCAACCTCTTCCCGACGCCATTGGGGACAATGCGGTGGATGTTTATCTCCCGTCTATCTTAGAGTCATGAAGCGTTTTTTCGGAACCCTAGTGTGCCTCGGGTGGACTTTTGCCCTCTGGGGCCAAGGCTATGACTTGCCTCAAAAACAACGTTTTCCGCGCGTCCAACTCTCCAGTGTGGAGGCCACGGAAGCATTTTCATGGTGGAGTTTGGAGCATGCCTATCCGAGAGAAATCCGCTGGACGCATCAGGCAAGTACAGAGAGTCCTGGTGGCTGGCACCACCGCTATCAGGCAGAATTTGGTGGCCTTCCCTTGCACGGAGCCGAGCTGGTTCTTTTTGTGGACCATGCCCACCGGCTTCGAGGTGCTCAATGGGCCGATTTTCTCACTCTTCCGGCCACCCTTCCGCCGAGTCATGCCGATGCCGCCCTTTGGCAGGACGGCGTATGGAACTGGATTACCTGGGAGGATCACGAAGCCGCCCATCCGAGAACTTGGGAACGCTATGCCCGACACGCCCTGACCGGAGACATAATTCAACAGCGAGATATGCTTCTGCATGCCACGGATAGCATTGGGCGGGCCTTGGTTTTTCGACCTGACCCCTTGGTCCGTGCCGGGGTAGTTTATGGCGGTGCCTACATTGATGACAACGACCAGAATACCGCTGTACTCGATCCACTTCGAGATACCGTGGCCGTGGGACTCACCTATTTCAATGGTCTGTTTACCCTGAGTAATTCCGCTGCGGTGATTCAAGAATTCGATGCACCATCGGTATCCATTCCTATGCAGGCCAATGCGGATTTCTTTTTCTCCCGCGCAGCACCCGGGTTTGAAATGACCAATGCCCTCTATCACATTGAGCGCATCCGATTGCGCCTGGACAGTTTAGGGTTTGGAAGCCTCATGACCTATGCCATTCCGGTAGATGTCAATGCCTTTAATGGGTTGGACAATTCTGCCTTTGATCGGGCAACGAACCCTCCCCGATTGCTTTTCGGCGAAGGGGGCGTGGACGATGCAGAGGATTCGGATGTTATTGCCCATGAATATGGTCATGCGTTGATTCATGCTGCGGCGCCCAATACCGTGAACGGGACCGAGCGTGAATGCATGGAGGAGGCGCTCTGTGACTATTTTGCGATGAGCCATTCGTTTCGTTGGGATAATTGGCGCTACCCATTCATCTTCAACTGGGACGGTCACAATCCTTTCTGGAGCGGTCGCATGGGCCTGAGTAGTAAAGACTACAGCCAGCTTACTTTTTCCAGCATTTACAGTCATACAGATGTATTTGCGGACCCTTTGGGCGTGACCATGGCGTTAATCGGGCCGAATGCTATGGACCGAATCGTCCTCGAATCCCTGTACAACTTCACCTCCTTTATGACCATGCCGCAAGCCGCCAACTGGATGTTGATGGCTGACACCGTGTTGAACAGCGCCCAAAACGCCTCGCTACTGCATTTGAATTTTGCCGCCCGAAATATCCTCAGTCCTCAAGTGGGTCAGCAGGAAGACTCACAGAAAGGTTCGATGGCTAGAGATCGATATTGTACCCAAGACCAAGCATGGGATTTCACGGATGTGGGGGGAAGTGCTTGGGCCATGGATGGGCGTGTCGCCCGCACATGGACAGCGGGGGAAGCCGTGTATGGCTGGGAGTTGCCGGAAGGGGCCTACCTCATCTCCCGTCTGGATGGCACAACCTTTATGCTGTTCCTACATCCTTAAACGCGATCATGAAAAGAACGGCGACAGAGCAATTTGAATTGATTCTGGTGCCGGGCATGGCCGACCGGTCTCCGTTGACGCAAAGACGAGAAGCGCTCTTCCCGTGGTGGTCAATTCACCTGCTTCGTTAAAGACCTTGTAATCGAATGGGAGTCGGGTGCCTTGCGGAAAATCCGAAATCGTGGTTTCAATCGTGATTTCTTCGTCATAACGGACCGGTTTTTTGTACTGGATTTCCAATTGCGCCACCGGGAGCATGATACCTTGATCTTCCAAGTCGCGGTAACGAATTCCAATCGACCGAAGCGCTTCTACTCGACCCATCTCAAAGAAGACGGCGTAGTTGCCGTAGTAGCAATAACCCATCTGATCTGTTTCGGCGTAACGGATACGCGTTTTCCATGTTGTAACAAACATTAATATTTATCTTTAATTACTTATTATCAACTGTTTAGATTGCGATTTATTGATGTTCACGACGACTTGAAAGAAAGCATCATGAGCAAAAAAAACTTTAAAATCAATACCCATTTAATTTTTTTTCAACGGATTTAATTGACACTTTCGTGAACCCTAAGAACGTCTCGCGACACACCCCCTTTCATGTCGCCGATTGGCTCGATTAGGACCCTAAACTTAAACGATTATAACGCACGATGGAGCGAACTGCTGAAGCCGTCTGGAGAAATTGTCTGAACTATGTCCAGGACAACATTAGTCCGCAAGCATACAAGACATGGTTTCTTCCTATTCGGCCGGTAAAGCTCCAGAGCAAGGTCATTACCTTACAAGTGCCGAGTAAATTTGTGTACGAGTGGCTCGAAGCCCACTACATCAAGTTGCTCAAATCGGCGATTACCAAAGAACTCGGTCCCGACGCACGCCTTGTGTATTCGATTGTCATGGACCAAGACACGGCTCACTTGGAAGTCAATAAAGTCGATATTCCCAGTTCAAACCGTGGCCCCATCGAAAACCCACAAGTTTCTCTGCCCGCTCGAATTGGCGGAGAGGAAGGAATTCGAAACCCTTTCATCATCCCTGGCCTCAAGAAAGTAAATATTGAGAGTCAGCTCAATCCAAACTATACATTCGAGAGCTTCATTGAAGGTGACTGCAACCGACTCGCGCGCTCAGCAGGCTATGCTGTTGCACAGAAACCCGGTGGCACCTCGTTCAATCCCCTTTTAATTTACGGGGGTGTCGGGCTTGGCAAGACCCACTTGGCTCATTCCATCGGCATCGAAATCAAAGACCGCTTCCCGGAGAAGACGGTGCTCTATGTTTCCGCTGAACGCTTTACGCAGCAATTTATTGATGCTATTCGCAACAACACGAAAAATGACTTCGTCCATTTCTATCAGTTGATCGATGTGCTCATCATGGATGACGTTCAGTCCTTCAGTGGCAAGGAGAAAACTCAGGACGTTTTCTTTGAAATTTTTAACCACTTGCACCAACAAGGCAAGCAAGTTATCCTGACTTCAGACCGTGCCCCTGTTGATTTACAAGGAATGGAACAGCGTTTATTATCCCGCTTTAAGTGGGGTTTGTCCGCAGATTTGCAGCGTCCTGATTTAGAAACACGTATTGCCATTCTCAGCCAGAAACTTTATGCGGACGGCATTGAAATGCCCAACGATGTGATAGAGTATTTGGCGTACAGCATCACGAGCAATGTGCGTGAGCTGGAAGGGGCCCTTATCTCACTCCTCGCCCAGTCTTCCTTGAACCGCAAGAAGATAACCGTGGAACTTGCGAAGCAAATGATTGACAAGTTTGTCAAGAACACCACGCGTGAGGTCAGTGTAGACTTTATCCAAAAAGTAGTCTGTGACTACTTTGACATGCCCATGGAATTGCTCAAAAGCAAAACGCGCAAGCGTGAAATTGTTCAGGCGCGTCAATTGACCATGTATTTCTCCAAGCAGCTCACCAAGAATAGTTTGGCGGCCATCGGTGCACAATGCGGGAACAAAGACCATGCAACCGTTCTCCATGCTTGCCGCACGGTAAGCAACTTAGCTGAAACGGATAAACGTTTCCGCACGTATGTGGACGATATTAAAAAGAAGTTGAACTTGGTGGGATGAACCCCCGTTCCGTCCTCTTTGTCTGTTTAGGGAATATTTGCCGCTCCCCCGTCGCGGAGGGCGTTTTTCGGCGTGCCTTGGTCCAGCGTGTCGGATCGGATGCTGCCCTCTGGACGATTGACTCAGCGGGGACTTCGGATTACCATGCGGGTGAAGCTCCTGACCAACGCTCCCAGGCTTCTGCATTAAGACATGGCGTAGACATTTCAACGTTGGCCTCTCGGCCATTTCGTCCAGAGGATTTTGAGAAATTTGACCACATTCTCGTGATGGATAGTTCGAACCATGTGAATGTGAGCCGGCTCACGGAGAATCCTTCCCACCTAGCCAAAGTTCGGTTGGTGCTGGATGTTTCTTTCCCGGGCGAGAACAAGCCGGTTCCCGACCCATATTATGGAGGAGAACATGGGTTTGAACAGGTATTTCAATTGTTGGCGCAAGCCTCTGAAGATTGGTTAGACCAATGGGCTTAGGCGACTTACATCTCCTGCCCGTGCCCTTAGCTGAGGGATCCGCCGCTCGTGTATTTCCCCCAGAAGTTCACTCTAAGGCCGCAAGCCTTCGGCATTGGATTGTCGAAACGCCCAAAACGGCCCGGGCACACCTTAAAATCCTAGCGCCCGACGTTCCGGTTTCAGAACATCAGCTTTTCCCACTTGACAAGCACCACCCCGAGCGACAGGGACTGTCCATGCTCGCCCCATGCCTAGCCGGAACATCCATGGGTTTGATTTCTGATGCGGGAGTACCCGGCGTCGCTGACCCGGGTAGCCGGGTCATTGAGGCGGCGCATGAGGCCGGCATTCGGGTCATACCATGGGTTGGCCCCTCATCCATTCTCCTTGGGCTCATGGCCTCGGGGTTCAACGGACAACAGTTCCAATTCTTGGGCTATCTACCCCACGATAGCGGTGAACGCAAACGCCAATGGTCCGCCATGGAGCGCGCAGTCCGCCAAGGACAAACCCAAATATTTATCGAAACCCCCTACCGGAACGAGAAGCTGATGGAAGAGGCACTTCAGTATCTAGGGCCCGATTTACACCTGTGTGTTGCCTGTGATTTGTCCGCCAAGACCGAATACCTGAAGAGTCAGACGATAGCAGCATGGAAAAAGGATACCTCGCGGCCTGATTTACACAAACGACCCACGATTTTTCTTGTCGGTCGGTCCAATCGTATTCTCTAAGTCCCCCTCGCCTTCATCCGAAGGGTTTGCCAACCCATCTGGGTAGCCCAGAACCAGAATCAAGACTTGCCATTACGAAGGGAAAAGCCGTGCCGTACCTTCGCTCTGTGAATACGATCGTCGCATTGTCCACCCCTCCGGGATCTGGCGCTTTGGGCATCCTGAGACTTTCAGGGGACCAAGCCTTGACCCTGGTTCAACCTTTCTTTCCAGGCATAAAATCCTGGACCCCTAGGCATGCCCATTTTGCGCGCTTTGTCCTTGAGGGGGACGTGTTGGATGAAGTGGTGGCCATCACCTTCCCAGGCCCCAATTCCTACACCGGCGAAGACGTGGTGGAACTGAGTTTTCACGGCTCCCCCTTTATTCTTGAATCCGCCTTAAACGCACTCCTGGCCCATGGGGCGAACCTGGCCAAAGCCGGCGAATTCACCCAACGCGCCTTTTTCAACGGCAAGTTGGACCTTTCTCAAGCGGAAGCTGTGGGGGATTTGATTGCATCGGAATCGGCCTCGGCGCACCGTTTGGCTTTCCGGCAAATGAAAGGCAGCATTTCCAAGCGTTTGCAGGCCCTGCGTCAGCAATTGATCGACTTTGCCGCCTTGATTGAGTTGGAGTTGGACTTTGTGGAGGAAGATGTGGAATTCGCGCAGCGGCCCGCGTTGCTGAACTTGCTTTCGGACCTGGAAGGGGAAATCCAAAAAATGCTGCACACCTTCAAGCTGGGTCGGGCCATCCAGGACGGTATTCCGCTCGTGCTTGCCGGCGCCCCCAATGCGGGTAAATCCACCCTGTT
>DNWN01000038.1:0-7431 GCA_003507115.1 Cryomorphaceae bacterium
ATGATGACAATCTGAAAAACGAGCTGAATCAAGCGTTCGACTTCTCTGATGTCCAACAAGAGGGCAAGAAGATGACCTGGGAGATGGCTACCTTCTCCGAGCTTCCGCTGGCCGGTATTATCCCATTTGTCACGGATCTTCAGTCACGCGTTCGACGCATGGAAGCCAAATCCATCGAACACCTATACTCGTCCATTGATGCACAAACGATCAAGTTTGACGGGGTGCGTGCTGTAGTCATGCCTACGAACGGAACCTTCGTTACCCAAGGGGGTACTTACGAAGCCGACGTGTTCTTGGCCGCCTACAACAGCGGAAATAACCCTGAATTCGGGGGCATTACCCCCAGCGCGGTGGAAAGTGGTGTCGGCAAGCTCCGCCTACCTGCTTCCGGTGTTGGAGAAAAGAAATTGTCCGGCACGATGCAGCTTCCTGGTAGCGAGACCGTCTACACGTACGACGTGGTCTACACCGTAGCGCCTCCGATGGTCGTTATCTCCCCTTCTAAGATGAACGTACTCTACCGCAACGTAGACAACCCCTTAGAAATCTCTGTTCCCGGCGTCGCACCGAAGGACTTAATCGTTTCAGGCCCTGGAGTAACTGGCAGCAACGGCAACTACATGGCTGACGTGACCAAGATTTCTGGCAAGGAAGTCGTCATCAACGTCCGAGTAAAGCAGCCCGACGGGAAAACACGAGGCGCAGGTTCCAAGGAATTCCGAATCAAGGGCCTTCCTCAGGCTGCGGGTATGGTATTCAAGAAGTCGGAAGGCATTATGTCCGCTTCTTTGTTAAGCCGTGCAGAAATAGAAGCGGGGTACGTCGATTTTCCCTTTGACCTTCCGCTTAAAGTTGTGGCCTTTGAATTGAAAATGGATGGTCAACCTCCCATTCAAGTTCAAGGAAATACCATCCCAAGCACCGCGCGCGAGCTTATTACCCGCTTGCGTCCCGGTAGCACCGTGAGTATCCGTAAAATTGTGGCCACAACGCCCAAAGGAACGCGCGTTTCCAACGTGGGTATCATCTCTATTGACGTCCAGTAATTATGAAAAAAATTCTTTGCCTTCTCGCCTTTGCGCTCTCCGTAGCCGCTTTTGGCCAGGTCATCACTCCAGAAGATGATGGCTTGATTCCGAAGAGCGACATTCACTACGCGAACACCCGGGTCGTCCCGTATCCTTTTCTGCGTCAAGATGACATGATGTGGTCAAGTCGTCATTGGGAGCGTATTCACGTCCAAGAGAAGCTCAATCATCCCCTCTACTACCCTGTAGTGCCCTTGCCAGACCGCAAGTCCATGTTTGATGTCATTAAGGATGCCATCATGACCGAAGGAAGTATTCGGGAGGTCTATCGTGATGACTTATTTGAGATGTACCTGACTCCTCAAGAGGTGGCCCAGATTCTCATTCGTGTCGACACGTTGCGCGATCCAGATGATCCCAGTGTGATCCTGGCCGTAGACTCCATCGAATTGAAATCTCCCAACGTCATCGCATGGGAGATCAAATCCGATTGGTACTTTGACAAGCAGCGCGGAGAAATGAAGAGCCGAATCATTGGCCTTTCTCCTGTCGTCCAGGATCCCCAAACTCAAGAGATTTATAACATTTTCTGGATTTGGTTCCCTGATGCACGCCAAGCTTTGTCTACGAACATCGCCTACAATCCAGATAACAATACACGTCGTTTGACCTTCGATCAAATTCTTCAAATGCGCTACTTCAACTCCGTCGTGTTTAAAGAAGACAATGTCTACGACCGCTTAATCAAAGACTACAAGCAAAACCGCCCCATGGAGCAATTGCTGGAGTCTCGTCGCATCCGCGAGGAATTGCGCGACTATGAGCACAATTTGTGGCAGTTCTAAGGTGAACTACCTTCTTCAAAAAGGCCGCATTTGCGGCCTTTTTTATTCTCCCCTTGAATGCGCATTGGAATACTAGGACAAGGATTAGCCGGCACGGCCCTCGCATGGCACGCGCATTGGGCCGGGTATGAGGTGCACCTTTTTGACCGCGGACAGCAGGATGGTGCTTCCTGGGTAGCCGCCGGATTGGTAAATCCCATCGTTCTGAAGCGCAAGCGCCTAGTCCATGAGGCCCACCATCACGTCATCGCCATGGATGCGTTCTATGCACGCGTCGCGAATGAATTGAGTACATCGCTCTTTTTCCCCGGCCCTGTGCACGAATTACTGCCTGATACGGCCTCCGTGCGCGCATGGGAAGATTTGGGCTTAGAAGCCTCCTTTGCCCCTTTTATCGGCCCTCTATATGACTTGCCCCACCCGGCATTGCAAGGTCAGGCCCTCGGGGAAGTGCTACAAAGCCGGCGATTGCGTGTTCCGCACTACTTGACCGCGAGCCGAGACTTTTTCGCGGTACAGCATCACGTTCATGGTGGGGCGGTCGATACATTGACTGTAGCGAATGGGCAGATTTGCATACAAGGCCAGCTCGTGGATGCTTGTGTACTGGCCGAGGGATACCCCGGAACATGGACGGAAACATTCTTCGGCCCCCTTCCTTTTGCCCCTACCCGGGGAGAAGGACTGCGGATTTCTTGGGTTGGGGATGCCTTACACCAAGCCATTCACAAAAACATGTTCCTCCTGCCTGATGGAGATAATCACTATCAGGCGGGGTCCACCTATGCGTGGGATCACATAACCTCCGGCCCAACGCAGGCAGCAAGGGAGGAGATTTTAGTGAAGCTACAGGGGTGGTTTTCCCAGGATGTGCGTGTGGTTGATCATTGGGTTGGCATTCGTCCGACGATGCAAGACCGGCAACCCCGATGGGGCTGGCATCCGGATTACCCGCAACTGGGTTTTCTCAATGGCTTAGGATCGCGAGGGGCATTGACTTCGCCCTTGCTCAGTCAGCGTTTGTGGGCATCTCTTGTGGCAGCGGCGGGATCGTAGTGCACAAAAAAGTTCAGGTAGGTGATTCGGCTCAAGCGAAACAGATAGGGGCCTAGCATCACCAGCAAACCGGTTAGAATACCAATCGTTGGCCACATCCCGAGACCAAAAATCACTGCCGCTAGGAGGTATGTGGCCACAAAGAGGGCGACCGTATAGCCATAAGACACGTACATGGCTCCGTAATAAAAATTGGGTTCTGGCTCGGTGGCTTCCCCACATACCGGACAATTGGGATGCATCTTGCCCATATTCCTCAGGTGATACGGATTTGAATCCAAAAACAACACCCCCTCTAGACACTTTGGGCATTTTCCCTGGAAAATGGATTGAAGTTTCGGCCGTAAATCAAACATGGGGCAAAGATTTGCAAATGGTGGGAAGAACTTTGTAAAGGTAGGTCGCAGCCTCACAGGGGAATGTTACTTTTGTCAGCCAAATGCTGAGCGTACATCAAGTTGGTCTCGCCTTCGGGGGAACAGACCTTTTCAAGGATATTTCTTTTCTAGTCAATTCTGGAGAACGGATTGGTCTCGTGGGCCGAAATGGCGCCGGGAAGTCCACTTTATTGAAGCTTATTGCTGGGCATTATGCCCCAGACACAGGCAAAATTTCGACTCCAACAGGCTTCAAAATTGGGTTCCTTACGCAGGACATGCCTCCAAAGCCAACTACGACGGTTTGGGAAGAAGCTGCGTCCAGTTTTATCGAGATTAAAAAACTCGAAGCACAGATTGAAGCCTGGAATGAGGCGCTGGCAACTCGGACCGATTATGAGTCGAGTAGTTATATGACCCTCATTGAAGATTTGACGCACGCCCAAGAGGAATATATGATGCTCGGAGGCTACACCTATCAGGCCGACATGGAGCGCGTCTTGATGGGTTTGGGCTTTCTATCCGCCGATTTTCACAAGCCCCTCAGCACCTTTAGCGGGGGCTGGCAAATGCGCGTGGAATTGGCCAAGATTCTGATGCAGAACAACGACCTGCTTCTATTGGACGAGCCCACCAACCACCTCGATATCGAGAGTATCCTCTGGTTGGAGCAATTCCTCAGCGACAGTTCCCAGGCCGTCATTCTCGTTTCGCACGACCGGACCTTCTTGAATAATGCCACGACGCGCACGATAGAGATTGTCTTGGGCAAGAGTTACGATTTCCCTTGCCCGTATTACAGATATTTAAGTCTCCGAGCCGAAATCCGCGAGAAACAACGCCAAGCAAAAGCGAACCAAGACAAGGAAATTAAAGCCACCGAACAGCTGATCGAACGTTTCCGGTATAAAGCTTCCAAAGCTTCGTTTGCCCAAAGCCTCATCAAAAAGCTTGACAAGGTGGACATCATTGAAGTGGATGATGAGGATACCCGCAGCATGCGCTTTAAGTTTCCCCCGGCCCCTCATTCCGGCAAGGTGGTTGTTCGAATGGAGGGCATACATAAACATTACGACGAAAAGCACGTATTGCGGGGCCTGGACTTAGAGTTGGTGCGGGGCCAGAAAGTGGCTTTTGTCGGCCAAAACGGCCAGGGCAAGTCCACACTCGTCAAAATTCTCGCAGAAAATTTGAAGCATGAAGGCTCGCTTGAATGGGGCCACCAGGTGCAATTAGGGTATTATGCTCAAAATCAAGCCGAAGCGTTAGATGGGAGCAAGACGGTTCTAGCTACCATCGAAGAAGCGGCGCCTGAAGAACTTCGGAAGTCTGCGCGCAAGCTCTTGGGCAACTTTATGTTTGCAGGGGATGACGTTGAAAAGAAAGTCAGTGTCCTGTCCGGTGGAGAACGGGGACGTTTGGCCCTCTGTCAGCTGATGCTAAACCCCATCAATTTGTTGATTTTGGACGAGCCGACCAACCACCTGGATATGCAAGCCAAGGACGTTCTCAAACAGTCCCTCGAATCATACGAAGGCACATTAGTGGTTGTTTCCCACGACCGAGAATTCCTCCATGGTCTAGCCAACATGACCTATGAGTTTAAGGAGGGCAAGATCAAGCAATACCTCGGAGGCATTGAATACTTCCTGGAGCAACGAAAAATGCAGTCCATGCGGGAGGTTGAACTTCAGCAAGACGTCAAAAAACAATTGAAAGCGGATGCTGCGGCCAAGAACTTGAAGGACGCAAAGGCCCCCAAGGCCACCCGCGAAGCCGTAAAAGTGGCCGAAAAGGATCTTCGGTCAGCGGAACGCGAAGAAAAAAAGGCCCAAGAGCTTTTTGAGAAGGCCCATGCCGCCTTGGATGCCGTGGACCAGCTGATGGCCAATCCGGTGGAATTCAAAAAAGTTTCGAGCGAACCGGACTTCTATGCGCGCTACGAAGCCCTTCAAAAGGAGTCTGAACGAACATTTGGGCTTTGGGAAAAAGCGAGTGCCGAGCTGGAGCGCTGCCAAAAGGCATGGGAAGCGATTGCGCCCTAACTTTACTCATATGAAGCGGATTTTTACCCAGCTGAGCTTCGTGTTCAGCATCGTTCTGGCGTTCTCGGCGCAGGCCCAAAAGCCCAAATTGGTCGTTTCCATTGTGGTAGACCAAATGCGTGCTGACTATCTGACTCGCTGGGCAGACCTCTATGAAGGGGGCTTCAATACGCTGTTGACTCAGGGCGAAGTGTTTTACAACGCGCACTACACCTTTGCTCCCACCTACACAGGGCCCGGGCACGCATCCATCTACACGGGCACCGATCCGCGCTACCACGGCATTATTGCGAACGATTGGTACCTTCCGGAAACCGGAGGATTCATGTACTGCATGGAAGATGCGGATGTCTATGGCGTGGGGGTCGATTCCAGCGCATACCAAGGAAAACGCAGCCCCAAGAACATGAAGAGCACGACCTGGACGGATGAGTTGGAGCTGGCTACGGACGGCGCCTCCCAAGTCTATGGGTTCTCTTTGAAAGACCGCGGGGCCATTACGGCGGCGGGACACCTGGGCGACGGGGCATTTTGGCTCGATGCTTCCGGATTTATCACGTCAAGCTTCTACATGGAGGAGCTGCCCGTTTGGATGCAGCGCTTCAATAAGAAATACTCCCCCGAATCCTATATGAAGGGCACCTGGGACTATGCGCGCGATCGCAGCCTCTACCCCACCACGTATACCAACGCCTACGAGCGGACGCCCAAGGGTGCGGCCTCTGCAGACTTCCCTTATGACCTCGCTGCCCTGTACAAAGCGGGTGGCGTGGAAGCCTTAAAAGCCACCCCTTGGGGCAACCAGATTCTCGTGGACGTCGCTTTGACCGCGGTGAAAGCAAGGAAATTAGGCCAAAACCCCTCCGGGGCCACGGATGTTCTCGCGATTAGCTTTTCCGCAACGGACTACATTGGGCATTCTACGGGCATTCGCTCCCACGAGACGATGGACATGTACCTGCGCTTGGATGCACAGCTGGGTGAGCTCTTCAAAGGCTTGGACGAACTGGTAGGTGCGGGTTCCTACATCGTGGTGCTCACCGCAGACCACGGTGCGGCCCAAAATCCCCGCTTGCTCGAAGAGGCGATGCCCACCGCCAACTGGTACCCGGCCGACCTCGAAGCCGAGCTGCGCAGCCTAATCGCTGCGGAGGGCGTCCCTTCGGAGGCCGTTTTGAACTTCAGCAACGAGCAAGTGCATTTGGACTTCAGTCTGTTAGGCGACGCCGATGCAGACGATTGGATGGAAGCGACACGCGATGCGCTTTTGAAGCACCCCGCCATGGCGGAGGCATGGACGATGGAGGAAATTCGGATTTCGCCCGATCCCTTTGCTGTACTGCGCCGAAATGGCACCGACAAGCGCGGCGGGCAGGTCTACTTTGCCCTGCATCCAGGGCATCTTTCGTACAGCGATGATGGCACGACCCATGGTTCGGGCTACGCCTATGACACGCATGTACCTGTGGTGTTTATGGGCGCTGGTTTCAATCCGCGTTCGCGTCACAATGAGCGCATTGGTATCAAGGACATTGCCCCAACGCTCTGTAAAATCTTGGACATCGCCTTCCCCAGCGCCTGCACGGGTAACCCTCTGTGGGTGGACGCCGGCTGGGCCGACTGACCGGCCCTACTTCAATTCCTCGGGAATTGTGCATACCGGAATGGGCAGCATTTTGTGCCGATTCGCTCGGTGATAGCGGGCGTAAATTTTGAATACTTCTCCTTGACGAACCGTGAGACCTCGGCCAGCAAGGAATCGCCCGTCCGCTTCAGATGGGGTACTCGCTTCCCAACCAATCATTTCGGCAAACGTCATCGCCCACTCTAATTCTGGATAGGTGGCCCCCAATTGATCTTCGTCACTTCGGTCATCCGCCCACAATCCGTCCGTGGGGGCGGCGTGAAGAATCTTCTTGGGCACACCCAGGTACGCACCTAGTGCATAGACTTCGGTTTTCATCAAATCCGCAATCGGGCTGAGGTCTACCCCACCGTCTCCATACTTGGTATAAAAGCCGACTCCAAAATCTTCCACCTTATTGCCCGTTCCAAGCACTAAAAGTCCATGAGTCTG
>DNWN01000038.1:7493-25984 GCA_003507115.1 Cryomorphaceae bacterium
CGGCGTTTATAAATATTTTCAAATTGATTTGCCAGGAGATCCATGTGCTCCCAAGCCCGATTGACGTGGCTTTCAGGCTGATAAATAGGCATTTCGAGCAGATGCACCGTCAAGCCGGTGCGCGCCGCTAAAGCAGAGGTGACCGCGGAGTCTATCCCACCAGATACCCCCACCACAAAGCCTTCTGCGCGGGCATTCTGCGCGTACTCCACCATCCAATGGACAATATGGGAAACAACGGCAGATGTATTCATACGAAGCGGAGTACTTTTGGAACGGCAATGGAACGAATGACTTCAAAAATACTACTCCTTTTCGGGAGTCTCGCAGTCTTGCACAGCTGCCAAAGTGAACCGTGGGATATCGCACCAAGTCCATCGAAAGCCATAGAGTTTGTGGCCTTTGCCGATTCGGTTTTACCTGTGGATTCGGCCCAACTGCTTCCTACCCTAGAACGCTTGGCCCCGAGGTACCCCGAATTATTCATCCCGAGCATGCCCAACGGCAACTGGCGGGACGATCTACTTCCCTATCTACTTGATCCCGAAGTACATGCGCTTTACCAGGATGTCCTTTTGACCCAGCGGGAGCATCCCGACCTTGAATCGAGGACCCTTTTTCAAACAATTCAGAAGGGTTTTGACCGATACTACGCCCACATGGGCCCACAGTGTGCCTCCTGTTATCCGTCCAAGCGCGTCTATACCTATGTGAGCCGCAATGAAGAGCCCATGGTCCTCATGGCCCCTGAGGTGATTTTTTTGCCTTTGGATCGGTATCTGGGTCCAGACCACCCCGTCTACGCCCGAGAGAGCGCCTACCTCGTTCAGCAGCACAATCCGGAAAACGCTTCGGTGGAGATCTTTAAGCAGCTCGCCGCCTACCACCTGCCCCAGGGGATACCCACGGACTACAGCCTGCTCGCAGGAATGTTGACGGAGGCAAAAATCATTTTATTTGTCCAAGCCACACTCGGGGACGATGCCGCCCGCCGCGCACTCGGATACACGGCCGGCGATCAGGGCTTCATGGAAGAGAATGAAACGGAATTATGGGGGCTCTTTGTGCAGCAACGCATCCTGTTCAACGACGAAGTAGACCTCAAAAGAAAGCTGATTCAACCTGCCCCATTCAGTAAGTTGGGCACCTCAAAAGACCGAGAAATCCCAGGCAGAGTGGGGGTTTGGTTCGGCTGGCAAATTCTTCAATCGCATTGGCGGCAGCATCCGGAATCGACCCTCCTCGAGATCATGGAATTTGCCGACGCTCAAAGCCTTTTTCAACAATCTGGGTACCGCCCGTAACTCCTTCTCCATGGATTCTACCATCACGCTCAATATTTCTCTAGATGACAACCGTGTTCCCGAATCGATTACTTGGGCGGCCCCCGAGGGAGGAGTCGACCAAGCCGCCGCGGATGCCTTCATGCTCACCGTATGGGACGGAAAGGGCAAGGAGGCTCTGCGTATTGATTTATGGACCAAGGATATGCTCGTGGATGATATGAAGAAATTCTATCACCAAACGCTGCTCGCCATGGCAGATGGCTTTCAACGGGCCACCAACGAAGAGACTATGGCCGAAGACATGCGGGACTTTGCACGCTACTTTGCAGAGAAGCAGAAATTGATTGGGTAGACCCTGGTAGGTCATGCGCCCAACAAGATGTTGGAGGCTTATTTTCGTAATTGCTCCGCCATCGCGGGACCGACTTCCTCATTCACTTCTCGGATATACCGAATGATTTCTGCCCGGCCTAATCCCGAGGTCGCACTAGATAAGAACATGGGGGGGAGGTTTTCCCATTCCTTGAGAAGTTTGCGCTTCATAGCCGCTTGATTCTTGCCAAAAGCGGAGGAGGAAATCTTGTCTAACTTGGTGAAAACCAAGCTAAAAGGAATGCCCCATTGCCCTAGACTGCGCAAGAAATCCAGGTCGATTTCCTGGGGTTCATGGCGGCCATCAATCAAGACAAAGACATTGACCAGGTTGGCGCGATTGCGCAGGTAATGGCTGATCATTTTGGAAAAGGTCTCCCGCTGGACTTTGCTTACTCGGGCGTAGCCATATCCCGGAAGATCCACCAAAGACCAGACGCCTTCATCCATTTTGAAAAGGTTGATGAGCTGCGTTTTTCCGGGCTTACCCGAAATCTTGGCCAAGCCCTGGTGGTTCGCCAACATGTTGATCAAGGATGATTTGCCTACGTTGGAGCGGCCAATAAAGGCATACTCCGGCACGTGCATGGCGGGGCATTCCTCGGTCCGGGAAGCGGACTGAAGAAATTCCGCATTGACGTGAATTAGGCTTTTGGGAGAATCCGATCCAGCCATCCGGCAACAATGTGATTAAATTCTGCGGGACGCTCCATCATGGCAGCGTGACCACACTCATCCAACCAATGCAATTCGGAGTGAGGAAGTAGTTCATCAAATTTATCCGCCACTTCGGGAGGAGTCACCGCATCTTGGCGACCCCAAATAATGCATACGGGTACATCAAATCCGGGCAAATCTTCCGCCATGTTGTGACGAATAGCCGATTTGGAAATCGCCAAAGTCTTGATGGCTTTATTCCGGTCATTGACGGTATCAAAGACGTTGTCGATCAATTCTTCTGTGGCCACATCTTTGACATGGAAGACATCCCGCACGCGCTCCGCGATATAGTTCCGATCTCCACGACGCGGGTAGGTGTTGCCCATGGCGGATTCATACAAGCCCGATGATCCGGCCAAAACCAGTCCGGCCACACGATTTGGGTACATTTTCTGAAACATCAAGGCGATGTGCCCCCCGAGGGAGTTCCCGACGAGCACCACTTTGTCGTACCCTTTGTGATCCACAAAGGTCTTGAGGAACTTGGTCAAGCTCTTCACGGAGGTCGTCGCCAAAGGCATGGTGTACAGAGGCAGTAAGGGAACGGTGGCCTGGTAGTTCAACATACTAAAGTGTTCAACCTGAGAATTGAAATTGCTCAATGTTCCCATCAATCCGTGAAGAAAAATAATGGCCTGACCTTCTCCTGCTTGGAGGTACTCAAACTTTTCTTCATGCATTAATTCCGCCATCGGGTGTGATTTAGGCGACAAAGATACGCATTCCTCCTAGGCTTGACGGCGTCTTACTGTACACGGCACATTCTGAGACACTTAGGATTGGAATCCAAAAGTTATCAACTATTGTGGGTATTTGTGGGAGAAAGTGGGAGAAATCGGTATTTTTGAAGGAATAATCCCCCCTCTATGGCCCCATTCATTGGAGTTTACGAATGCAAAATGGACGCGAAAGGTCGCGTCACCGTCCCTGCTGGCATTAAGAAGCAGTTGGCGGAGCTGGGCGCGGGCGGATTTATTCTCAAGCGTAGCGTATTTAGCCCCTGTTTAGAGTTGCATACGCACGCCGAATGGGCGAAAGTCACCGCCTCCATTAGTAAGCTCAACCGATTCGTGAAGAAAAATGCCGAGTTCATTCGGATTTTCCACGCAGGAGTGAAGCAAGTCGAAATGGACGCGGCCGGCCGGCTTTTGATTTCAAAGGATTTGATCGCCTTTGCGCATCTTGAGGGGACCGTGGTATTCAGTGCGACGCCCTTTGGTTTGGAAATCTGGAACCAAGCAGCGTATGAGGAAGCGGTCAATCCAGGTGGTTTGGACTTTGCCGCATTGGCAGAGGAGGTGATGGGCGATCAATCCGAGCAGCATGACCTACCATAACCCGGTCCTCCTCCAAGAATCGCTCGATTTACTCAACCTTCGGCCCGATGGCACCTATGTCGACGTCACATTTGGCGGAGGTGGGCACAGCCGTGCCATCCTCGAACACTTGGGCCCAACCGGACGATTGCTCGCCTTTGACCAAGACCCAGATGCCGCAGCGAATACCCTGGACGATCCACGATTTACCTTGATTCCCCACAATTTTGAGCACCTACGACGATTCCTCAAAATGCATCGCGCACCTCAAGTGGATGGCATTTTGGCGGATCTCGGAGTAAGCTCCCACCAATTCGATGTGTTCGACCGCGGCTTTAGCATTCGAGGCGACGGCCCCTTAGACATGCGGATGAATCCCCGCCTGGGGCAATCCGCCGCGGAATGGCTCAACGAGGTCGATGAGCTCACGCTCGTGCGCACCCTGGCCGTGTATGGCGAAGTAGACCGACCCAAACGCGTCGCTCAAGGCATCTTGGCGGCACATGCCACAAGCCCCATTACCCGAACCCAGCAACTTCTCGACGTCATCGAGCCGCTGGGCACCCGAGGAGAAAAACTCTTCGCCAAGGTTTTTCAAGCATTGCGCATCGCCGTTAACCGCGAGCTGGAGGTTCTCGAGCAGCTTCTCGAAAGTGGTAAAGATGTCCTATCGCCCGGAGGTCGCTTCGTAGTCATCTCCTACCACAGCTTGGAAGATCGGCGAGTTAAGCGCTACTTCCGAGAAGGTCAACTCGAAGGGGAAGCACCTCGCGATGCATTTGGCAATCGCTTAGTCCCTTTTACCCTCATTACCCGAAAGGCTCAGGTGCCCAGCGCCGAAGAAACTCACCTCAACCCGCGTGCCCGCAGTGCCAAATTGCGCGCCGCCGAAAGACGAGCAGAGGCATGAGCATCAAGGTCTCCAAAAAGCGCCTCAAACAATCCGGTCGCGCCGCCCGGGAAATCTTGCGCGGCAGCTTTATTGGTCACCCTGTCATTATTCGGAATCTCCCTTTTGCCCTGTATGTGACGGGCTTGAGTCTTTTGGCCATCTGGGGTGCCCATCGCGCCGAATCTCGCGTGAAGGAAATTTCGAAGAACGTGGTGCAACTCAACGAGCTGGAAAGTGAGTACCTCGAGGCGAAATCCAACCTCATGAAAATGGGTACGGAGTCTTCGGTTCGTCAGCGAAGTCAAATTTTGGGTCTCGTGCCATCTCATCGCGCTCCTGAGCGCATTGAAGTGCCCCGCCATGAGTGATTTTGATCCCCGCAGCACCCGCTGGCTGGCTGGCCTCGTCCTGTTCATCAGCCTGTTGACCTTCAGCATTCTGGGTCGGTTGTACTACGTGAGCCTCAATCTTGGTCCGGAATTGGTAGCCGCTGCGCGCGAAAAAGTCATCCAAGAACGCCAAGTCCCCGCCAGCCGCGGCAATATTTATTCCTCAGACGGACAATTGCTAGCGACCTCTATGCCTGTGTACGAGCTGCGCTGGGATGCCGCCGTCGTCGATGAAAAGTGGATGGATGCCCACATCGCCGAAACCGCCCAGGCCCTTGCCCGGTTGCTGCCTGAACGGACTGCGAGCGAATGGGGCACCTACCTGCGCCAACAATACAACGGAAAGCGTCGCTACGCATTGATTGCCAAAAACTTGAGCTACTCGCATTACCGAAAGGTGGCCCAAACCCCCTTGTTTGAGGGGAGTAAATTCAAAACCGGCCTGATTGCCGAAGAGCGCTTTACCCGCTTGATGCCCCTTGGCGGCCTGGCAGAGCGCACCATAGGCTACCAACGGCCCGATGCCACGGCAGGCCTCGAGGCCTCCTTCCACGAAACGCTTCGGGGGCACGACGGACGTCGATGGATGCAAAATTTGGGCGGCAACCAATGGAAGCCTATGCAGAGCTCCTACACCCGCGACCCTCAAAACGGCCAGGACATTATCACCACCCTGGATGCCCGAATGCAAGATGCCGCCCACCGGGCGTTGTTGCACACCCTGAAAAAGTATGGCGCGGACCACGGATGTGTCGTTTTGATGGAAGTGAAAACGGGTAAAATTCGGGCCATGGCCAACTTAGGCAAAGTCCCCGGCGATTCGGCCTACACCGAGCTGCGGAACTATGCGGTTTGGGAAAAAACGGAACCCGGCTCCACGTTCAAAGTAGCGAGTGTGCTCATTGGCCTGGAAGACGGAACGATCGATACGTCTGACATGATTGACACCCATCCTGGCGTGTACACCATTTATGGTCGAAATGTCAATGACTCCCACCGCGGGGGCTATGGCCGAATTTCCGTAGGGCGCGCCCTGGAGCTGTCCTCGAACACGGGAATCGTGAAAGCCCTTTACCCCAAATACGCCAAGAATCCCGAGGCTTTCATTGACCGTATGTACCAACTGGGATTGGCCGACCGTTCTGGTATCCAGATCAAAGGCGAAAGCATGCCCCATATCCCAAAACCTGGAGATAAGGACTGGTATGGCACCACTTTGCCCTGGATGTTTTTTGGCTATGGGGTTCTGTCTACCCCCTTACAAACCTTGACGTTTTACAACGCCATTGCCAATCAGGGCACCATGGTCGCCCCCTCTCTCTGGGAGGCGACACGCGACCGCGGCATTATTACCGAGGAATACGAAACTCGCGTTCTCCATCCCGCCATCGCATCCAGGGACAACATCAAACAAATCCAAGATCTCCTGGAAAAAATCGTCATACGCGGGACGGCGAAAAACATCTACACCGACTCGCTCAGCATGGCGGGGAAAACCGGCACCTGCCAGTTGAACTATTGGGATCCCGAAAACCGGGGGTATCAAGCCTCCTTTGCGGGCTACTTCCCCGCAGATAATCCTATGTACTCCTGCATCGTAGTCATTAATCGTCCCGTCATTTCTATGGGCTTTTATGCCAACATTGTAGCCGCGCCCGTATTCCGAGATCTTGCCATGGCCATCTACCGGATGACCCCTCAAACTGCGACGCCAGCAAGCGGCTATTGGGCGGACGGCATACATCAAGCACACACACAAGCCCAGCGATCTTTGAGCCAACAGCGCCAGGCAGCGGTAGAAGCCCTCGAGGCAGGTCGCATGCCCAATTTGTCCGGCTGGTCCGCAGCGGACGCCATCACCTTGTTGGAGGAGCACGGGTACCGCATTCGTTTGCATGGCCATGGACGAGTTCAACGGGTCACGCGCCAAGACAAAACCATCGAACTGCACCTCGGATGAAACTGCTCAAAGACATCTTATTCGGCTTGCGCCTCCAAGAAGTGGTCGGCCCCACTCAGGTGGCCATTGACGCCGTTACGGGGGATTCCCGGTTGGTCCGAAAGGATCATCTATTTGTCGCGATCCGCGGAACACATAGCGATGGACATCGCTATATGGAGGCGGCTGCCCAAAGTGGTGCCTGCGCCATCCTCTGCGAGGTCTTGCCCGAAACTCTCCACCCACAGGTTACCTATTTACAGGTTCCCGACACCCACCGCGCCTATGCGCTCTTGGCCGCCAATTGGTTTGGCCGTCCGGCAGAACAGATGCAGGTCGTGGGGGTCACAGGTACCAATGGGAAGACAACCACAGCTACCCTCCTCTATCAGCTTTACAGCCACCGTGGGGTGAAGGCGGGCTTGATTTCCACCGTGCGCATTGTAATCCACGGCAAAGAATTTCCCGCCACCCACACGACCCCGGATGCCTGGGTTCTGCAAAAATATTTGGCTGACATGGCCGCGGCGGGATGCAAGGTGGTCTTTATGGAGGTCAGTTCCCACGGTCTCGTGCAGCAGCGCGTCGCGGGCATCCCTTTTGCCGGCGCTATTTTCTCGAATATCAGCCGAGATCACCTGGACTACCACGAGACTATGGATGCCTACGTGGCCGCCAAGAAAATGCTTTTCGACGGGCTGTCTCCGAAGGCCTTCGCCCTAGTGAATAGCGACGACAAGCACGGCGAAACCATGTTACTCGATTGTGCCGCCAAACCCATCACCTACGCGCTTCGTCGGGCAGCCGACATCAAGGTGCGCGTCCTCGAAAGCCACCTCAATGGCACCCTGATCAGTATGAACCAGCGCGAATGCTGGATGCATTTGATTGGGGAGTTCAACGCCTACAATGCGGCCGCCATTTTTGGGGCCGCTACGGCCCTGGGCATGCCCGCGGACGAAGCCTTGCAGGGAATTTCGGCCTTGCATTCCGTGGACGGACGGTTTCAGCGGGTCCTCGGCCCGCGTGAAATTGTCGGCATCGTGGACTATGCCCACACGCCCGACGCCCTCCAAAACGTTCTCCAAACCTTGCAAGCCTTCCGCCAAGGGCCTCAGCACATTATCACGGTGGTGGGTTGCGGGGGTGACCGCGACACCGGGAAGCGTCCCCAGATGGCCCAAATTGCCGCCGACCTCAGCGACTATGTGGTGTTAACGAGCGACAACCCCCGCAGTGAATCGCCGGCAGCCATTCTACGCGACATGGAAGCGGGATTGGACCCCGTCCAGAAACGCCGATGCATTACCGTGGAGGACCGCCATCAAGGCATCAAACTCGCCTGCCAACACGCCAAGCCGGGGGACATCATCCTCGTTGCCGGCAAGGGCCATGAGAAATACCAAGAGATTCAAGGGGTCAAGCATCCCTTTGATGACGTTGCCGTACTGAAATCCACCCTTAAAGACGTCCACGCCTAAGCTATGCTCTACGAACTCTTCACCTACCTCGACCGCCTGGATATTCCTGGCGCAGGACTCTTTCAGTTTCTGACCTTCCGAGCCGCGATGGCCATCTTGGGTGCCCTAACCATCAGCCTCCTCTTCGGCCGCCAATTGATTGAACGCCTCCGTGCGCAGCAAATTGGCGAGACGATACGCGATTTGGGACTAGAAGGCCAAATGGCCAAAAAAGGCACTCCCACGATGGGTGGATTGATCATTTTGGCCGCCATCATCATTCCGGTCGTCTTCTTTGCCGATCTCGGAAACATTTATATCCAATTGCTCCTGTTGACCACGGTCTGGATGGGCGCCATCGGCTTCGCAGATGACTACATCAAGGTCTTCCAGAAAAACAAGGAAGGCCTGCGCGGCCTCTTCAAAGTCATTGGCCAAATCACCTTGGGAATTATCGTGGGGGCCGTGTTGGCCTTCCACCCCGATGTCACGATGAAGGAAGAGGTGCCCATTGCCCGCCAAACGAACTTGTACGGGGAGAGTACCCAGCAAGCCCCCGTTTTCGGGCAGGCCGAACAGAGCCTCAAAACCACGATTCCCTTTCTCAAGGACGCCACCTTTGACTACGTCCAACTGACGGATTGGATTGGAGGCTCGGAATGGGCTTGGATTGGCTTCATCTTGGTGGTCATCTTCATCATCACCGCGGTGAGCAATGGTGCCAACTTGACGGATGGCCTGGACGGCCTCGCGGGCGGCACTTCGGCCATCATCGCCTTCACGCTAGCCATCCTGGCCTATGTTAGTGGTTCGGTTGTCTTTGCGAGTTACTTAGACATTATGTACATCCCCAATTCCGGGGAGCTCGTCGTCTTTGCCGCCGCCTTTCTGGGCGCCTGCATCGGCTTCTTGTGGTACAACACCTACCCCGCGCAGGTCTTTATGGGCGACACGGGTAGCCTGTCGATTGGCGCCATTATCGCAGTCTTTGCCATCGTGGTGCGCAAGGAGTTGCTCATCCCCATTTTGGCCGGCATTTTTCTCGTCGAAAACCTCAGCGTCATCCTACAGGTCAGCTACTTCAAATACACCAAGAAGAAGTACGGCGAGGGCCGTCGCATTTTCCTCATGTCTCCCCTGCATCATCACTACCAAAAGAAGGGTTTGCACGAATCCAAAATCGTCACCCGCTTTTGGATCTCCGGGATTTTCTTGGCCATTCTCACCCTCATTACTCTGAAACTGCGCTAATGGCCTACCCCCTTTCCATCGGCATCTTGGGCGGCGGCGAAAGTGGCATGGGCGCAGCCTTGCTCGCCAAGCACCTCGGCATATCCTGCTTCTTGTCGGAGGGCAAGCAGTTGGGCGAGGCGCACCGGGCCGAACTCCAAGCCGCCGGCATCGACTTTGAGGAAGGCGGCCATGACTTAGAGCGCCTCTGTGCATGCGAGGCCGTGGTCAAGAGCCCGGGCATTTCTCCCACTCTGCCGGTGGTTCAGGCTATCAAGTCGGCCGGTGTCCCCATATGGTCGGACATAGAATGGTTTTACCGCTGCAAGCCCGCTGGCACACGTGTGGCGGCCATCACGGGATCCAATGGAAAAACGACGACGACCGCATGGCTCGGGCATATCCTCACGAAAAGCGGCGCCAATGTGCGCGTAGGAGGCAATATCGGGACGGGGGCCGGACGATTGCTCCTCGGCGAGCCCGCCGACATCTATGTTTTGGAAGTGAGTAGCTACCAACTAGAGGACTGCCCCACGTTCAAACCCAATGTCGCTGTACTGACTAATATCACCCCGGACCATTTGGACCGCTATGGGACCTTGGCCAACTACACCGATGCCAAATTTCAAATTACCGCCCACCAAACCCCCGAAGACGCCTTCCTCTACTACGCTGAAGACCCCATCACCGTGGCGGAGCTCGGTCGGGTGAAGGCTCAAAAATTTCCCATTTACACCACCGAACCTGTCGATAAGCCCCACGTGGGCGCTTATCCGGAGGACCACCACTTTACACTCATCCCTCATCCCGAAGAAGCTATGACCATCGAGGAACTCGCCCTACAAGGCAAACACAACAGCTACAATGCGTTAGCGGCCGGCCTTAGTGCCCGACTGCTTCAAGTCCGTAGCGATATGGTGCGCGAATCGCTCGCCCATTTTGAAGGTCTGGAGCACCGCATGGAAAGCGTCGGGCACGTGCACGGCATCCACTTTGTCAACGACTCCAAGGCCACCAACGTCAACTCGACCTACTATGCCCTGGAGAGCATGAAGACCCCTGTGGTTTGGATACTGGGCGGGGTCGACAAAGGCAACGACTACTCCGAACTCTTCGCCTTGGTGGAGAAAAAAGTCAAGGCCGTCATCGCGCTCGGAGCGGACGTCGCCAAGATCCGAGAAGCCTTTCTCGGACGTGTCGAGATCTACGAAGAGGTGACCAGCATGGATGCGGCCGTCCGAACCAGCTATCAGTATGCCTCCAAGGGCGAAACCGTCTTGCTTTCCCCTTGCTGCGCCAGCTTTGACCTCTTCCAAAACTACCAAGATCGCGGACTTCAATTTAAAGCCGCCGTTCGCAAACTCTAAGCCTCTCCCCCGCAATGAACCCCATGGAACGTTTTACCACCTATTTCCAAGGCAGCACGCAGATCTGGATGATCACGCTGCTCTTGGCGGTATTCTCGTTCCTTCCGGTGTTCAGTGCCAGCACCAACGTATACATGCACATGGCACATATCACCTTGGGGCTCCTCATTGCCCAAGGTGCACACCGGGTTCCCTACCGCTTCTTCGGGCCCCTGTCTGTCATGCTGCTATGGATTTCATTGGGGCTCTTGGCCTTTACGATTGCCCAAGGCCAAACCATCGGGGGCGCCAACTCCTCCCGTTGGATTTACGTCTTTGGCCTTTCCTTTCAACCCAGTGCTCTCGCGGCCGTCACGCTCATGGTCTATTTGGCCCGAAAGCTCGCCAAGCACGAGGGAGCCTGGGAGTTTAAGGCCTCCATCAAAAGCCTGCTCTGGCCCATCTTCGCGGTCTGCGCCTTGGTTCTCCCCGCCAACTTTTCCACCTCCGCCCTCATCTTCGTCAATAGCATGATTCTCCTTTCTGTGGGCGGCTATCCCTTCAAGCATGTGAGCAAAATTGTGGGGGCCGGCATCGTCTTCTTGGGCCTCTTTATCGCCCTGGCCAAGGCCTTTCCCGAAGCCATGCCCAACCGCGTCGATACGTGGATGGATCGCATTGACACCTTTGTCGGCGGCGGGGACGAAGATGACACCTACCAAACGACCCTGGCCATGACTGCCATCGCCGAAGGCGGGGTCAAAGGCATGGGTCCCGGCCGTGGATTACACAAGCATTTCTTGCCCCAAAACAACTCAGACTTTATCTACGCCACCATCGTCGAGGAATACGGCCTCGTGGGGGGAACCGCCGTACTCCTGATGTACCTCTGGTTCATGTTGGCATCCGTACGCGTGGCCCGACGGGCCCACGATTTGTTTGGACGCCTGGTCGTCATTGGGCTCAGTTTTGCCATCTCCTTCCAAGCGTTGATCAACATGGCCGTGGCGGTCAACCTGTTTCCGGTCACGGGCCAAACCCTCCCGCTCGTCAGTGCCGGCGGTTCCTCCATCTGGATGACCTGCCTGGCCATCGGCATCATCCTCTCCGTTAGCCGCGGACGGGGAGACGGCGAAACCATGGATGCCGACATGGATCAAGCCAACGCCGAAGAGATTCAATCCCTAAACGCCTTGGAAGATGCCTAATCCCTTGCGCATCGTTCTCAGCGGAGGCGGAACCGGGGGGCATATCTTCCCGGCGGTCAGTATTGCGCACGAAATCCGAGCTCGCTACCCCCATGCCGACATCCACTTCGTCGGCGCCCAAAGCCGAATGGAGATGGAACGCATCCCGGCCGCAGGCTATCCCATCACCGGCATTCCTATTGCGGGCTTTCAACGGAAAAACCTCGCCAAAAACCTCGGACTTCCCGCCAAAATCATCCGCAGCCTCGCCCAAGTACGCGCCCTGCTGCGTGCCCAAAAACCCCACGCCGTCCTCGGCACAGGCGGCTACGTCAGTGGTCCCACCCTCTTTATGGCGCAGCGTCTGGGCATCCCCACGCTCATCCAAGAGCAAAACGGGTTTGCCGGCTGGACCAATCGCCTCGTTAGCCGACGCGCCCGCGCGATTTGCACCGCCTATCCGGGAATGGAGCGCGTCTTCCCCGCGGACCGCACCTTCCAAACAGGGAATCCCGTTCGCCCCGAAATCGCCGCCATGGCCAGCCATCCCCCAACGGAAGCAGAGCGGTCCGCCGCCAAACTGGCCTTGGGCTTTGATCCGAACCGCCCGCTCATCCTCATCCTTGGCGGTAGCCAAGGTGCCCGCGCTATCAACCATGCCGTGGGGGAGGCCGAAGCCACGTGGATGGCCGCGGGCCACCAAATCTTGTGGCAATGTGGCCGGTTCTACATCGACGAGCTGAACGCACAGTTCACTCCCCATCCGGACCGCCGCATCACCGCCTTCCTTGACGACATGGTCGCCGCCTACACCGCCGCAGATATCCTGGTTTCGCGCGCAGGGGCTGGCACCCTCTCCGAGGTGTGCTGCGCGAGTGCAGCCGCCCTGTTGATTCCCTCGCCCAATGTGGCCGAAGACCATCAAACCCACAACGCATTGAGCCTGCACGACCGCGGCGCGGCCCTCCATGTGCCCGAGCGAGATGCCGCCCAGGTGACTGGTCTGGTGCTGGACTATTTGAGCGATTCTTCCAAGCTGGAGGGCCTCCGGGCTGGGGCCCGGGCGCTGGCGCAGCCGCGCGCCGCGCAAGAGATTGTGGATCACGTTGAACGCCTTTGGACTTGGAAGCCATGACGATGCCACGCGCCATAGATTTCTTGGGCATCGGAGGCATTGGGATGTCCGCCTTAGCGCGTTGGGCTTTGGCTCAGGGTATGTCGGTTTCGGGCTATGACAAAACGCCCAGTCCTTTGACCGATGCGCTGAGGGCGGAAGGTGCGCGCGTCCGGTTTGACGATCGCCCCGAGGCCGCGCCGGCGGATACCGCGACCTGGGTCATTTATACCCCGGCCATCCCCGCACAGCACCCGCAATTGAGGCAGGCCTTGGAACGCGGACAGACGGTCATGAAGCGGGCGGCCTTCTTGGGGATGTTGGCGAATGACGGCACCTGCTTGGCGGTGGCAGGAACCCATGGCAAGACCACCACTTCCTGTCTGCTCACCTGGATTTTGCACCAATCGGGGCGGCCTGTTCAGGCCTTCTTGGGGGGCATTTCGAGTAACCTACAAAGCAACTTTTTGCCGGGCCCGGCGGAGATTACCGTGGTGGAAGCGGATGAATTTGATCGGTCCTTTTTGCACTTGCATCCGACGGCGGCCGTGATTACCTCGACGGATGCCGACCATTTGGACGTTTATGGAGATGCGGGGCATGTTGCCGAAGCCTTTGGGCTCTTTGCCGGCCAATGTGCCCACGTGTACCGAAGTGCCTCCACTTCCGGGGTATCGGGCGTCGAATACGGCCTGGGGCACCAAGCCTACCGGGCTGAAAATGTGCGGGTCGAAAATGGTAAGCAACACTTCACGTTGGTGCTCGGCGAGGACCGGGTGGACCATGTTCAAGCCGGACTGCCGGGGATGCACAACATCGAAAATGCCGTTGCGGCGGCCTGCCTCGCGCACCACGTCGGGCTGTCCGCCGAGGAGATTGCCCAGGGCATTTCCAGCTTCACTGGGGTTCGGCGCCGTTTTGACGTGCGCTGGACCGAACCGGGACAGGCTTACATCGACGACTATGCACATCACCCCACGGAGATCACGCGTCTATTGGATGCCGTGCATAGTCTGTATCCTGGGCAGCCGGTCGCACTCTTGTTCCAGCCCCACCTTTTCAGCCGCACCCGGGACTTTATGCCCGGATTTGCGGAAGCCTTAGGACAGGCCGATCGCGTGGGCATCCTGCCCATCTATCCCGCACGGGAAGCGGCCATCCCTGGCATCACCTCGGAAGTCCTCGCCGCTCGCATTTCTGGGGCTTGTTTCGTCCCCGAATCCGAAGGGTTGAATTGGCTTTTGGCCCAACCCGAAGCCATAAAATTGACCGTGGGCGCTGGGGACATTGACCGCCTCGTCGAACCTCTCGTTGAACACTTTCATCAAGCTGCCTCATGACCTGGTTTAAGCGCATCGTTGTCGTCCTTACGTGGGCCATGGTGTTGGTCGGGGGAATATTTGCCCTTTTGAGCAGCCAATCCCTCCGAGAAAGCCGTCCTATTTTGGGCTATCAATTACACATACATACTCCTGAAAATCAACACTTTCTGATAAAAGAAGACCTGGAAAATCTGCTCCGCGAGGCGGGGGCCCCCTGGGATTCCGTGACTCGGGCAGAAATCAACATCCCATTGTTAGAAGAAAACTTGCGCAAACACCCGCTGGTGCTGGGCGCCGAGGTATTTTCAACATGGGAAGGAGTACTCCATGTGGAGATTGTCCAAAAAGAAGCTAAAGCGCGCATGGCCAATGGATTAGACATGATGTACGTCGATGAATCGGGAGGGACTTTCCCCCTTTCGGCGCATGCGACCGCGCGATTGCCGCTACTAACGGGCCTCGAAGACTCCCTTCAGCGCGTCGAAGCCCTGCAAATGCTCAGCCACGCAACCACGCATCCGGCCTTCCCCGGAGGTTGGTCTGCCTTGGACCGCGATGACCGTGGCCGCTACACCGCTTACCCCGATTGGCACCCTCATGCGATCCGCTGGGGGGCGGCCTCCCGATTTGATGAAAAAGCCCACAAGGCTCACTCCCTCTATGCCCAATTGCTCCAGGCCAAATCCCTGGATAGCCTGCGCTGGATGGATGTGCGCTTTGCCGGCCAAGTTGTTTATGAATTTATCGATTGACCCATGAAGACTCACCGTATTGCTGTTGGCCTAGACATCGGAACCACCAAAATTGTTGCCCTCATCGGGCGCCACAATGAGTTCGGAAAAATTGAAATTATCGGGCATGGTACGGCGCCGAGCCTCGGGGTTCAGCGTGGCGTGGTGGTCAACATTACGCAGACGATCGAGTCCATCGAAAAGGCTGTGGAACTCGCCGAACAAAGCGCCGGCTTGAATATCAAATCCGTGGCCGTGGGCATTGCAGGACAGCATATCCGCAGTCTACAGCACAGTGACTACATCACCCGGGAAGATGCAGAGGAGGTCATTGAAGATGCGGATTTGGACCGCCTCACCGAAAACGTGCACAAGCTCGCCATGATGCCCGGAGAGGAAATCATCCACGTCCTGCCCCAGGAATACAAGGTGGACGGCCAAGGGGACATCAAGGAGCCCCGCGGCATGTACGGAGGACGACTCGAAGCGTCGTTCCATATTGTCGTTGGCCAGCTGACCAGCATCAAAAACATCGCCCGCTGCGTAAAGAGCGCGAATCTCGATCTGCACACCGTCAACCTCGAGCCGCTGGCCAGCGCCGATGCGGTGTTGAGTCAAGAGGAAAAGGAGGCCGGTGTCGTGCTCGTAGATATCGGAGGTGGCACCACAGACGTAGCCATTTTCAAGGATGGCATCATTCGCCATACCGCCGTCATCCCCCACGGCGGGAACATCATCACCAGTGACATCAAAGAAGGCTGCGCCATCATCGAGAAGCAAGCCGAAACACTGAAGGTCCGCTTTGGAAGTGCCTGGCCCGGTGAGAACAAGGAGAATGAAATCGTGGCCATCCCCGGCCTGCGCGGACGCGATCCCAAGGAAATTAGCCTCAAAAACTTGAGCCGCATCATCCATGCTCGCTCGACCGAGATTATTAATGCGGTCTTCACCGAGATCAAAAACTATGGCTACGACCAACCTTCCAAGAAGCTCATCGCTGGCGTCGTGATCACAGGCGGCGGCAGCCAGCTAAAGCACATCAAGCAATTGGTGGAGTACTTGACGGGGTTGGACACGCGTGTGGGATACCCCAACGAGCACCTCGCCTCATTGGAAGCCACCAACCCCTTGAATTCCCCCATTTACGCGACCGCAGTGGGTCTGTTGATGCAGGGCTTGAACAGCCGCAAAGAGGTAGACTTTGTCGAGGTCATGGAGGATACGGCAGAGCCGATTGTCACCGAATTGGAGTTGGTCGATGACTCTGGCCTACCCATGGAGGAAGTGGGCTCGGATGAATCACGCTTTGACCACCTCCTGGACCATGCTGAGGAAGACGATAACACCGAATTAGCCACGACCGAAGCATCGAAAAGCAGCAAAGCTCCTGTTGTCAGCCCGAATCAGAGCAATTGGTTCAAACGTTGGGCAGACAAGTTTATTGACATGATTGACGAATGATCCCTACCCTATACTATGTCTGATACGCTCGATTTCGACCTACCCAAGCACCGTTCCTCCGTCATCAAAGTGATCGGTGTCGGGGGGGGTGGTTCCAATGCCGTCAACTACATGAAGTTGCAGGGCATCCGCGGGGTGGACTTTATTGTCTGCAACACAGATGCACAGGCACTGGCCCACAGCCCCGTGGAAACCAAAATTCAGCTCGGTGCTGACTTGACCGAAGGTTTGGGGGCTGGCGCCAATCCTCAAATCGGGGAGAAAGCCGCCTTGGAGAGCTATGAAGTGATCCAAGCCGCTCTCCAAAGCCAAACCAAGATGGTCTTCATCACGGCGGGCATGGGTGGCGGTACAGGAACGGGGGCCGCTCCGGTGATCGCCAAGGCCGCGCGCGAGCTCGGCATTTTGACCGTGGGCATCGTTACCGCACCCTTCGCATTTGAGGGCGGTTTGCGTCAACGCCAAGCGGAGGCTGGCGTAGAAAAACTCAAAGAGAATGTTGATTCGCTCATCGTGATCAACAACAACAAGCTTCGCGAAGTCTATGGAAACCTGGGCTTCAAAGCGGGCTTCAACAAAGCCGATGAAGTGCTGGCCACCGCAGCCAAGGGCATAGCGGAAGTTATCACGCATCACTACAGTGTAAACATCGATTTGCGCGATGCCCGCACGGTGCTCCACAACTCAGGAACGGCCATCATGGGTTCGGCCAAGGCCAGTGGTCCAGATCGCGCCATGACCGCCGTTCAAGACGCCCTGGACTCTCCACTGCTCAACGACAACCACATCCATGGTGCGAGACACGTACTCTTACTCATCGTTTCTGGGAGCGGACAACATGAAATCACCTTCGACGAAATCGGAGAAATCAACGATTACATCCAAGATCAAGCGGGACGTCAAGTCGATATCATCATGGGTATCGGTGAAGATGAACATTTGGGAGACGCCGTTCAAGTGACCGTCATTGCGACGGGCTTTAGTGCCAGCAATCCCGTCGGCACGATTTCCCCCGCAGTTCCTGAGACGATTGTCTACGATTTGGATGGCGAGAAGCCCCTGAATGAAGTGCCTAAGCTTCCTACATCGAAGGCGACCTCTGCCCCGAACGCCCAAATTGACCTCTTCGATGCCATCGAAGATCAACCCCTTCCGGAAGATCCCAAATCCGCCAGCCGACATAACCCCGTGGTCATTCCCATTGCAGAACAGCCCTTAGAGGCGGTGACTCATGCACCGGAAGATTCCGAACCTGTCGTGCACCAGCTCGAAGACAAAGAGTCCTCTGAATTCCGAGAAGAGGATCCGTCTTTCTCCACGGCCGATTCGGAAACCCCGGCTTGGGAGGAGTCCTTGGAAATAGACGCCCCAATGGCTCAAGCGGATTCAGATGTGCCGCCGAATCGGGACGATACAGAGACGACTCTCTGGGATGGTCCTGTGGCTGAGGAGCCTGAAGATGAAACGCCCGCCTATGAGGCCCCAGCCTTTGACATGAGTCATACGGTAGAATGGGATTTTGAAAACCCTCTTTCCGGGGAGCCCACCGACGAACAAGAGGAAGGGAGCGTCTATGAATTGGAGGACGAAGACCGCCCTTCCTTCCAATGGGATTCGGACGACCGGTTTGACGCGTTTAGTTTGGATGCGCCAGAAGATGAATTCATCCCTGAAGTCCCCACTCCTTCTATCCCGGAAATCATCGATTTATCACCAACTGTGGATG
>DNWN01000038.1:26011-35378 GCA_003507115.1 Cryomorphaceae bacterium
GTAGAACCTGAGATGCGGGACGCTGAGCATCCCGAAGAAGACGATGATTCCGCGTTCGATGCCCCCACTTCCGAAGTAGAAATTCCCCCGAGTCGCCGAGAGGTATCTACCTTTAACCTCGAGGATTTGCGCGCCTTAGAGGCGTCCCTTTCCGCCTCTCCCGAGGAGGCCCCGGAAGTTTCCGATAATCCGGTTATAGCTACCTCTGATTCCCCCATGGCGAAAGGGGCTTCAGAAGACGAGGAAGTTTTGGAAGTCACGGAAGAAGTGCACGTCCATTCTAGCGTTCAACCCACGCTAGATCCAGAAGCGGCACTTCCCACCTCCCTCCCTGAGACCGCGGAACGCCAAGCTGCGCCCACATTCACGGCGCCTGATGAGTCAGGCTTTGAACTGAAGGTGGTCCAACAAGCCCCAAAAGGGCCTATTTCCATCGACCCCGAAAACGATCCCATCAGCCGAGAACAGCTTCAACGGCTTTCCGCAGAGCGACGTGCCTACCTCCAGAATTATAACCATAGTTTCCAGAACACGGTACAGGCTATGGTGTCGGAGCAAGAACTCGATTCCACCCCCAGCTACGAGCGCAAAGGCATGGACGTTGCGCCTAAAGCCTATTCGAAAGAATCAAGCCTCGGACAGACGGGCATTAGTGGAGACAAGAAAGACATAGAATTCCGCGCACATAATTCATTTCTCCACGATAATGTCGACTGACCTTTTGGAAACCCAATTAACGCATGACCTCAAGGAGGCGATGCGGGCCAAGGCCACGGTGCGCCTCGAAGCTATTCGCTCCATACGAACGGCCTTGACCATGGAAAAGTCCAATGTAGGGAACCGGGGATCGCTCACGGAAGCGCAGGAAGTAGCTGTTCTGCAGCGATTGAAAAAACAACGTCAAGAATCCGCGGACATTTACAATCAACAAAACCGGTCTGATTTGGCGACGATCGAGGAAGAACAGCTCGCGGTGATTGCAAGTTATCTGCCCGAAATGATCGAAGGCGCAGCTTTGGAAGAGGCCCTCAAGCCTTTACTCGCCCAAGTCGGTGCCTCTGGGCCCGGGGACTTCGGAAAGGCCATGGGCATTTGTAGCAAAGCCATGGCGGGAAAAGCAGAGGGAAAGGCGGTCGCCGAGGCGGTCAAAAAACTTTTATCCGGGAATTAATCCTCAGAAAAATTCATAGATCAGCTTGAGGGCAAAGACCTGAGATCGTCCGTTATTGGCATTGATTCCTCGCCAATTGGATAAGACGACGGTCACATCCTGACCATAATACGGCAATCGAAAACCCGCCTGAACATAGGGGCCATAATGCGCGTCCCGGGTCGTTCCAAAAATATCGAAGTAGTATACATCGTAACTACCCAAACCAAGGCCAAAGAAAACCCCGAGCATTTTAGCAGAGGACTGGGTAGATCCCATGCCCGCGGCGAAGTCAACACACACAGCATAATTGGCACCAAAAGCACCCGCCCCGGTCACCATGGACTGGACAAAGGCCGCACCTACAGGCAGACTCACCCCCACGCTCATATCATTATTGAAGGGCTTGACATATCGGGGCACATAGGAGATGCCATTTCCTATGAACAACTGTCCCGCGTTATTCCTCGGAACACCAATGGAATAATCATACCCAAAGCCATGGAGGAGGTGCGGGTCATTCTGCGCCCACCCAACTGCGGCACTGCACAATAGCAAAATCGAAAGGATGCGCTTCATTCGGGTGAAGATAGCAAAAGACCCGGGGCTTTTGGGCGGTACCTTTGCCTCCGCATGCCCATTCAAAACCCGATTCATAGAGCCCTTCAAAGCTATAAAGCGGCCTTCAGCGGACTGTCACCAGAAGCTTGGGTCCTTGCGACCGTGATGTTCGTGAATAGAGCAGGGACCATGGTTCTGCCTTTTTTAAGTCTCTATTTGACGGAAGGCTTAGGTTTTAGCCTGGAGGATACGGGGTATGTCATGGCCTGCTTTGGGGCGGGCTCCATGCTGGGGGCCTTCAATGGCGGGTATTGGACGGACCGCATAGGGAGCTACAAAGTCCAAAGTTTTGCGCTGTTTGGCGGGAGTATTTTATTCTTAGGACTCTCCTTTGTTTCTTCTTTTTGGCTGTTATGCTTGGGTATTTTCTCGCTCACGGCCGTGGCCGACATGGTTCGACCGGCTAACTCCGCGGCGGTATTTGAATATGCCAAACCCGAAAATGTCACCAAGGCCTTTAGCCTGAACCGCATGGCGATCAATTTGGGCTTTTCCCTCGGGCCCGCGGCCGCAGGGCTCATCGCCGCGATGAACTACCAAGGACTGTTTTGGGCCGATGCTTTGACCTGCTTTGGGGCGGGCATTCTCTTTACCGCCTACTTCCGCAAACGTCAGCCTCGTCAGGCCCGCGAGACCAAACCCAAAGGAAAATCGCCCTTTCGAGATCGGAGCGCCCTCGCATTTTCAGCCCTCGTCCTCCTTTTTGCCATCGTCTTCTTTCAATTAGTCGCCTCCTTGCCTTTGTATTACCGCGGCGAGTATCACTTATCGGAAGAAATGATTGGCCTATTGCTCGGGGCGAATGGAGTTCTCGTTGTGGGTTGTGAAATGGTCTTTGTCAACTGGGCGCAGAACCGGATCAAACCGCGTTTTGCTATCGCCTTGGGTTGCATCGTTCTGGCCATTTCCTTCGCGAGTCTCAACCTATTAGATGGCGTGCCCAACTTGTTCGTTTCTATGGGGATCTTGAGTATTGCCGAAATTCTCGCTATGCCCTTTATGATTTCATGGATCACCCTTCGAGCCGGCGAAGCATCCCGTGGCCGATACTTGGGTATATATGCAGCGACCTATGCCCTCGGACATATCCTCGCTCCCATCATTGGAACGCGGATGATTGCCGGAGCTGGCTATGCCTCCCTTTGGTGGCTTTGTACAGGAATTGCCCTGGTTGCAGCGATCGGCTTTAGTCAGCTACCTCCCGCGACTGCGCGTCAATCACAGCCATAGCAGCAGCATTCACAATTTCCCGTACACTGGAGCCCAGCTGCAAAACGTGCGCGGGGTAGTTTAGACCGATGAGCAAAGGACCCACCGCCTCCATGCTCCCCATAGATTGCAAGAGTTTGTAGGAAATGTTGGCGGAGCTCAATCCGGGGAATACAAAGATGTTGGGCTCCTTCCCGACCAAATCACTGAAGGGGAATTGTTCCTGAAGCAGGGTGTTGTCTACTGCAAAGTTGGCTTGCATCTCACCGTCAACGATCAGGCCGGGCTCGCGCTCGCGTATCAAGTTGAGCGCTTCACGCATCTTACGGGGAGTTTTCCCCTCCGCAGAAGAGCCAAAATTCGAGTAACTCAATAGGGCCACCCGGGGTTCGATATTCATTTTGCGTACCATGGCGGCGGCCTCGCAGGCAATCTGAGCCACCCGGTCGGCGGAAGGGTCTTGGTTCATGGTGGTATCCGCAAAGAAACGGGGCCCGCGCTTGGTCAACATGACATAGACCCCCGCCACGGTGCGGCTGTGATCCTTGGGTCCCAGAATTTCTAGGACGGGCTTGACGGCGCGCGGATACTTGACCATGGAGCCGGTGATGTAGGCATCCGCATCCCCCATGCGAACCATCATGGGTCCATAGTAGTCGCGATTGCGCATGTTCCGGCGAGCTTCATCCAACCCCACGCCTTTGCGCTGACGCCCCTTGTAGTATTCCTCCGCATATTCGGTAATGCGTGGAACGTGGAAGGACTTTACATCAATGATTTGCACATCTTCTAGCCCCAGGGAGTACTCCTCATTCAAGGCCTGAATTCGGCTCGCATCACCCAAGAGAATGGGTTCTGCAATGCCCTCTTCCATCACAATTTGAGCGGCTTTCAGTACGCGATAATTATCCGCCTCGTTGAAGACTACCTTTTTGGGGTTCCTCTTCGCCTTTTCCATCACCAAGCGGATGAACTTATCATCACGACCCAAACGACTGCGCAATTCCTCTTCATAGGCATCCCAATTGGCGATGGAGGTCTTGGCTACCCCCGACTCCATGGCGGCGCGTGCTACGGCCGATGAGACCGTATAAATCAAGCGGGGGTCAAAGGGTTTGGGTATGATGTAGTCGGGTCCAAATGTCATATTGCGGCTACCGTAAGCCAAATTGACAATCTCCGGCACGGGCTCTTTGGCTAGCTCCGCAATAGCGCGAACTGCCGCCAATTTCATGGGTTCGTTGATTTGCGTCGCGTGGACATCCAGGGCACCCCGGAAAATGTAGGGGAAACCTAGAACATTATTGACTTGGTTCGGATTGTCGCTGCGGCCCGTGGCCATGATCAAATCATCCCGTGTGGCTTTGGCCAACTCGTACTGAATCTCGGGGTCTGGATTGGCTAAGGCAAACACGATGGGTTTCGAGGCCATGGTCAAGATCATTTCCGGGGTCAGAATATTGCCTTTCGACAACCCAACGAAGACATCAGCACCAGCGATGGCTTCGGACAATTCACGCAAGGGCGTATCCCGGGCAAAGCCCAGCTTTTCATGCGTCAGTCCCGTACGCTCGGAATGAATAACCCCTTTGGAATCACACATGAGCAGATTTTCCGGCTTGACGCCCAAAGACAAGTACAAGGTGGCGCAGGAAATCGCACTGGCACCTGCTCCATTGAAGACCACCTTCACGTTGGAGATATCCTTGCCGACAATTTCCAAAGCGTTCAACAGGGCCGCACCCGTAATAATGGCGGTACCGTGCTGATCGTCATGCATAATGGGGATATCCAACTCCTCTCGGAGGCGCTTTTCAATTTCAAAACACTCGGGCGCAGAGATGTCTTCCAAGTTGATGCCGCCGAAGGTGGGGGCGAGAATTTTGACTGTTTCGATAAACTTCTCGGGGTCCTTGGTATCCAATTCGAGGTCAAAAACGTCGATGTCTGCAAAAATTTTGAATAAAACGGCCTTGCCCTCCATCACGGGTTTGGAGGCCAGCGGACCAATGTCTCCGAGCCCCAATACCGCCGTTCCATTCGTAATGACCGCCACCAAATTGCCCTTGGCCGTGTAGCGGTAGGCATCCGAGGGATTCGCAGCAATTTCCAAGCAGGGCTCGGCTACGCCGGGGGAATACGCAATGCTTAGGTCGCGTTGTGAGTTGGAAGGTTTAGTCGGAATGACCTCGATCTTTCCCGGACGGCTTCCTTCGTGGTATTCGAGGATGTCGCGCTTGCGTATGGGGGCATTTTTCTTCGACATGTGGGGATGCTTTATCAAGTGCAAAGGTGGGGACGATTTTTTATTGAACTACCTTTGGGAAAGACTAAACGCATTTAATCGTGTACACAGGACTACTTCACACGCACCGAACGGTTGCTTACCTCTTTTTGCTGGCTACCATTGCTTTGGTTCTTTTGGCCATTTACCGCCGCATTTCAGGGGCCTCAGGAACCGATTCAAAAATGACCTTATTGGCCAAACTGTCCCTCATCAGTGGACACACCCAGCTCCTGCTTGGTTTGGGTCTCTACTTTGTGGGCCCTTGGTTTGAACTGTTGACGACCAATACCGCCGAAGTCATGAAGAATGCCGACGTTCGTTGGTTCGCCGTCGAGCACATCGCCGCCAACATCGCGGGCATTGTGCTATTGACGATCGGCAACAGTAAACTGAAGAAGGCCAGCACCCACGAAGCCAAAGACAAGACCGTCCTCATTTTCTTTGGACTGGGACTCTTGCTCATCCTATCCCGCATCCCCTGGGAGCGCTTGTTTTAAGGTGCCTACATGTTAGAACGCGACTCCGGCAGGCCCAATCAGGCCGAGCGCTGCATCCTCATTGGTGCAGTGACCCGCGACCAAAATGAGGCGAAAAGCGAGGAGTACCTCGAAGAACTTCGCTTTTTGGCCTACACCGCGGGGGCCGAAACCCTCGAAGTTTTTACCCAGAAACTCGATCGCCCTGATTCCAGTACCTTCCTAGGGAGTGGTAAAATGGAGGAGATCAAAGAATACGTCCAAGAGCATGGCATAGACTTGGCCATTTTTGACGACGAGCTCTCCCCATCACAACTCAAGAACATCGAGCGATTGCTGGAGATCAAGGTCATGGACCGGACCAACCTGATCCTCGACATTTTTGCGGCACGCGCCCAAACCTCCTACGCCCGCACCCAAGTCGAATTGGCCCAGTACGAATACCTACTGCCTCGCTTGACCCGCATGTGGACCCACCTTGAGCGCCAAAAAGGCGGCATCGGCATGCGTGGCCCGGGGGAAACCCAAATTGAAACCGACCGCCGTATCATCAAAATAAAAATCGCGCTTTTGCGTGAAAAGTTGGTGAAAATTGACCGCCAAATGGCCACCCAACGGGGCAACCGCGGCACCCTCATCCGCGCCTCCCTCGTCGGGTATACCAATGTGGGGAAGTCCACCCTGATGAATGCCCTCGGAAAGACGGAAGTACTCGCAGAAAATAAATTGTTCGCCACCCTGGACACGACCGTCCGAAAAATCGTCATCGGCAACCTGCCTTTTTTGCTCACGGACACCGTTGGCTTCATCCGCAAATTGCCCACGCAACTGGTCGAATCCTTTAAATCCACCTTGGATGAGGTCCGTGAATCGGACATCCTCTTCCATGTGGTCGACATTTCCCATGATTCCTACGAGGACCACATGGCCTCGGTGAACCAAATTCTCACCGAACTCAAAGCCCATGAAAAACCGATGCTCGTGGTGTTCAATAAGGTGGACGCTTGGGAGGCCCAGCCGGATGAGGATGGGCACATGGGGCGCATTGAGGATGTCCAAAATCGCTGGATCAAAGAGCTAGGCGGACAATGCGTGTTCATTTCCGCGACCAACAAGGACAATTTTGACTCCCTTCGAGAGTCCATTTACCGCGCCGTTGCGACGTTGCATGCCGCGCGGTTTCCCTTCGATACATTCCTCTATTGAGGGTTGAAGAGTGAAAGGGTTTAAGCTCTTTCGTTTTATATCGGCAAGGTCCAAGCGCGCAGCGAAGTTCCACCTTCGGGGTCAAGGGTAAAAGAGATGAAGCGTTTAAAATGAAGCGCGCATCGCGCGCCCTAGCCCTCTAGCTACCTAGCCCTCTAGCTACCTAGCCCTCCAGCCACCTAGCTTTTACTTGAACGCCGGAATCCCCGTCACATCCATGCCCGTAATGAGCAGATGAATGTCGTGAGTGCCTTCGTAGGTCACTACAGACTCCAGGTTCATCATGTGGCGCATGATGGGGTAGTCCCCGGTGATGCCCATGCCGCCGAGCATTTGGCGTGCATCGCGAGCGATGGTCAAGGCCATGTCCACGTTGTTGCGCTTGGCCATAGAAATTTGGGCGGTCGTGGCGCGGCCTTCATTCTTGAGTTGACCAAGGCGGAAGGTGAGCAATTGGGCTTTGGTGATCTCGGTGATCATTTCGGCCAATTTCTTTTGCTGAAGCTGGAAGCCACCGATGGGTCGGTCAAACTGAACGCGCTCCTTGGAGTAGCGAAGGGCTGTGTCGTAGCAGTCCATGGCTGCACCGATGGCGCCCCAGGCGATGCCGTAGCGGGCCGAATCCAAGCAGCCCAGGGGAGCCCCCAAGCCGGATTTGTTCGGCAGGAGATTCTCCTTGGGAACTTTCACGTTGTCGAAGACGAGCTCACCGGTGGCGGAGGCGCGCAACGACCATTTGTTGTGGGTTTCAGGCGTCGTGAAGCCTTCCATGCCACGCTCGACAATGAGGCCGTGGATGCGGCCCTCTTCGTTTTTGGCCCATACTACTGCAACATGGCAGAAAGGTGCATTGGAAATCCACATTTTGGCTCCGTTTAGGAGGTAGTGGTCGCCCATGTCTTTGAAGTTGGTCACCATGCCGCCGGGGTTGGAGCCGAAGTTGGGTTCGGTCAAACCGAAGCTACCGAGCCATTCGCCGCTGGCCAATTTGGGCAAGTACTTCTGGCGCTGCTCCTCATTGCCGTAGGCGTAGATGGGGTACATCACCAAGGAAGACTGCACCGAACAGGTCGAACGAACGCCGCTGTCGCCGCGCTCAATCTCCTGCATCATGAGACCGTAGCTGATTTGGTCCAAGCCCGCACCGCCATATTCAGTAGGGATGTAGGGGCCAAAAGCACCAATTTCCGCCAAGCCTTGGACGATTTGGGTGGGAAACTCGGCCTTCTGGGCATAGTCTTCAATGATGGGGCTGACATCCCGCTTTACCCAGTCGCGTGTGGCGTCGCGAACGAGCTTGTGCTCATCCGTGAGGAGTTCGTCCAAGAGGTAGTAATCGGGGGCTTCAAAGAGGTCAGGTCGCATGTCTATGAGGTTGTGGCGGCAAAGGTACGGCAGAGTCCTTTCCGGTTTGTTTAACGAAGCTTTGGGTTGCTCGCGTGGCGATCCTTGTCGCGGGCCCCTTTGGCGGCCATGCGTCGATCAAAAGCCGCTTGGAGGTCGGTACCCGTTTGGTTCGCGAGGCAGAGGGTGACGAAGAGAACGTCGGCGAGCTCCTCGCCCAGGTCTTTGGCCTTGTCGCTTTCTTTCTCGGACTGTTCCCCATAGCGGCGGGCGATGATGCGGGCCACTTCGCCCACTTCTTCGGTGAGTTGAGCCATGTTGGTCAGTTCATTGAAGTAGCGAACACCAAAGTTTTGAATCCATTGATCGACTTCGGACTGGAGGGATTGAATGGGTGTAGCCATGTTATTCTTTGTTTTTGGAGTCCATGGTGATGGTGACGGGGCCGTCGTTGATCAAGGCGACTTGCATATCTGCGCCGAACTCTCCCGATTTGACTGATAGGTTGGAGACATTCCACAATTGATCTAAGAAATCTTCATAGAGCGGCTCCGAGGTTCGAGGGTGCGCAGCACGATAATAGCTGGGTCGATTGCCCTTTTTTGTAGCTGCGTGCAAGGTAAATTGGGAAATCACGAGAATCTGCCCTTCCATTTCCATGACCGAGCGATTCATCACTCCGTCTTGGTCCTCAAAAAGGCGCATTTTGACAATTTTTTGGACCATCCAGGTGTTGTCCTCCGCGGTATCTCCTTCTTCCCAGCCGGCCAAAACAAGCAAACCGGCGCCAATAGACGCATGCACCTTGCCGTGTATTTGGACTGAGGCTTGTGTCACTTTTTGAATTACAACCCGCATCTTCAGTCCATATTAGATTCGGCATGCCGGTAGGGATCCTCACCTTCATCCCCTTTGAGCATGTGGACGTAATTCTCGTAGCGGCTGGGCGCGATGTCGTGTGCCTCATAGGCCCGGATGACCGCGCAATGTGGCTCGTCCACGTGCGTGCAGTTGTGGTACTTGCAGCCTTCTCCCAGGGCGAAGATTTCAGGGAAGTAGTGGCTGACCTGGTCC
>DNWN01000055.1 GCA_003507115.1 Cryomorphaceae bacterium
CAACTGCGTATTTGAAGCCGTCCACCCGGCCCGCCGATGGAGCCTTGACCGTGTGCTCCATCTTCATGGCCTCAATAATGAGGAGCGGAGTGCCTTGCTCGACTTCCGTCCCCGGCTCGACCAAAAACGAAAGAACCGTCCCGGGCATGGGCGCCTGCAGTCCGCCTAATGCGTCTACTTGCTGGCCCGACGTTCGAAGCGGATCCACTACTTCAAGCCGACAAGACTCATCTTCTAAAAAGAGATGAAGGAAATCTTCGTCGCGGACAACCCACGCAGAATTTTGGTGGCCATCGATGTTGGCATCGAGCCGTCCCTCGGAATTGAGTTCACCTTGAATCGCATAGGTGACTTTTTCGTCTTCTAATGAGACGCTGAATTCCGCTTCACCGTATTCGACAGAGATCTTCGACGCCTCTTCCCCGGTCTTCAAGGTAATTTCTCTTTGCGCGACGCCATTCAACCGCCAAGCACCCAACTTGCTCCACGGGGAATCCGGCTCATCTTTTGGCGAAGCGGCTGAGGACGCGTCAGAGAGTAAAATCGCAAGCGCGCCGCAGAGCCGAGCGCGAACCGAGGGCCCTTCGCTCGGAGCCAAGAGACGTTCTTCGTCGTCCTCGATCAGTCCGGTATCGAACTCACCCCTTGCAAAATGCTCGTGAGAGACGAGACGGGACAGAAATTCGACATTGCTCGAAACGCCAACAATCCGCGTCTCTCGCAAAACTCTGCGCATTCGGCGCAGAGCCGCTTCGCGCGTCTCATCCCAAACAATGAGCTTTGCAATCATGGGGTCATAGTGAGGACTAATCTCGTCCCCCTCCTCAACTCCCGTGTCTATTCGAACCTGGCTTGACCCTTCCGGATAGCGAAGACTACGGAGCCGTCCGATCGACGGAATGAAGCCTCGCTCGGGGTCCTCTGCGTAGATTCGTGCTTCAAGCGCATGGCCCCGAATCGACAACTCGGCCTGCGCTTTCGGAAGCGGCTCATTCGCCGCGACCCGCAGCTGCCACTCGACGAGGTCTTGCCCCGTGATCATCTCTGTCACTGGGTGCTCGACCTGGAGGCGCGTGTTCATCTCCATGAAGTAGAAGTCACCGCTGGCGTCCAAAAGAAACTCCACCGTGCCTGCGCCCACGTAGTGAATGGCTTGGGCGCACTCTAATGCCGCCTTGCCCATTTTCTCGCGCAGACTGTCGCTCATGCCCGGAGCAGGTGCCTCTTCAATAATTTTCTGGTGACGACGCTGAATGGAGCAGTCGCGCTCGTTGAGATAAACCCCATTACCCAGCTGATCACAAAAAACTTGTATCTCAATATGTCGTGGCTTGAGTAAGTATTTTTCTACCAGCATCAACTGGTCGCCAAAAGCATTAGTGGCTTCGCGCTGGGCCGCGGCTAATGCCTCATGGAATACGTCAGCACTTTCCACAATACGCATGCCTTTACCGCCACCGCCAGCGGCGGCTTTAAGCAGCACCGGATAGCCGATCTTTGCCGCCTCTTGCTGCAAAAATTCTGGGTCTTGGTTGTCGCCATGGTAGCCAGACAAAAGAGGTACGCCAGCGGACTGCATAATCTCTTTGGCGGCAGATTTAGAGCCCATGGCTTCAATAGACGCTACAGGTGGCCCAATAAAATTTAGGCCGTTGTCACTACAGGCTTTGGCAAACCCAGCATTTTCGCTGAGGAAACCATAGCCCGGATGGATGGCATCCGACCCCGTTTGGCGGGCCACCTCTAAAATGCGGTCCATTTGAAGGTAGCTCTGTGCGCTGGGAGCGGGCCCGATGCAGTAGGCTTCATCGGCACAGGTGACATGTGGAGCGCGGGCATCCGCCTCAGAATACACGGCCACTGTCGTGATCCCCATTTCCTTCGCACTACGTGCAATGCGGACGGCAATCTCTCCTCGGTTGGCTATCAATAGTTTGCGAATCCTAGACATGGCGGGCTTTTCCACTGCAAAGTACGCACAGATTCCGTACTTTGGCCCTCATGGAATTGTACTTGGATTCAGCAGACCTGAAGGAGATTCAATCGGCCTTCAAATTGGGCTTTTTGGCCGGCTTGACCACCACCCCCACTTTCATGCAACGCGAAGGGGTACTGGACGTCGATGCCACCATTTTGCAGTTAGCGGACATCGTCCCGGTGTTGCAAATTGAGGCCTTGGGCCATACCGCCGAAGACATTGTCGCGGAAGCTAAACGCCAAGAGGCCCTGGGTCTCGACCGGGCCCGCACGGTGTACAAAATTCCCATATCCCTGGAAGGCGCACGTGCCTGCCGCATGCTCCGGGAGGAAGGTTTTTTGGTCAACCTCCACCTCGTATATACCCTTCAGCAGGCCTACATCGCCATGGCCGCCGGGGCCACCTACGTTTGTCCCTTGGTTGGTCGCTTGCAAGACCAAGGCACGGATGCCTTGCAATTGGTTTCGGCCATCGTGGACATGAAACACCGCCATGGCTACGAGACGAAAATTATGTTCTCCAGCGTACGCCACTTGGAGCACATCCGCAATGCGATTGAAATCGGCGTGGACACCATCACGGTGCCCTGGAAGGTCATGCAACAAATGACGTCCAACCACCTCACTCAGTTGGGGTCGGACCAATTCTACTTGGACAACCGTCGCGTCACCATGACCGTGGCCCAAGCCATGCGTGCTGCGGATGTTTGCCTCCCCCCCACATCGACGGTTCAGGAAGCCCTCGTGCACATGACCAAAGGGGGATTTGGCGCGGTCGTACTGACCGAAAATGGACGCCCCCTGGGCATGTTTACCGATGGCGATGTTCGCCGCTGGTTGCAAACCGCCGAGAAACCAGATTTGCACCTGCCCATCGCGCAAATCACGACCCTACAGCCCCCTACAACCATTCCAGCCAGTGCCAAGTTGGCCGAAGCAGAACAGCGATTTAAAGAGGCCAAAGTGGACCAGCTGGTCGTTGTGGAAGAGGGTCAGGTGCTGGGTCTGTTGGATGTACAAGATTTGATGGCATGAGAGCCCTCATCCTCGATTGGGACGGTGTATTCCACGATGGCCGCAAAGGACCAGACGGGAGTAGTACGTTTTCCGAAATCGACAGCATGGGATTGAACTTGCTGCGTTTTGGGCACTACCTGCAAACCCAAACACTTCTTCCAGTCGCCATCGTGACCGGGGAACGCAATGCCTCTGCCGAGGCCTTTGCTGCCCGCGAGCACCTCCACCACTTCTGCTATTTCGCCAAAGACAAGCG
>DNWN01000162.1 GCA_003507115.1 Cryomorphaceae bacterium
TCTAGCTACCAAGCCTTCTAGCTAACCAGCCCTCAAGCCCATTTACCAAACAAAGATTTGTGCTGGCTGTAGGACTCGGTAATTGGTCCGGTCATAGAGAATGACGACCCATTGGCATTCTTTGGGATTCCAGAGGGGATCTAGCGTTTTGGTCGCGCTCCCAGTGAAGATTTGTCCGGTAGAACCCCCTGTGGAAGAAATTTCAACCCCGGTGGGGCCTAAAGGTCCAGCGCGGAAAACGTTGTTGTGTACGTAAAATTCATCTCGCGTGTTATTGGGCATCAATTGGGGCGAAACAATGTTCGACTCTTTGAGGTAGACCGCTATCCCCAATGCGTTGGTTTGCACGCTTTGTAGGGCCGCGCTGTAATGGACAATGGCTTGGCGGGAGACCGAATCGTAGGCGGCTGAGAGGGTGAAAAGAGCTTCCGGACTATTCGCGATTTCCTGCGCGGAGATACCGGCCCAGGCTGTGTAGGTCTTTTGGTGCGCAGTGGGGTAGTCCGCCCGTTGGACCATGCCCATAGGGAGCGCAAAAACCCCAAAAAGGGTAGCAATATCATCACCTTCTTCGGTAGTAAAGTCGGTCGGATACTCCGTGGTGACTCCGGTGAAATTGGATGGACCGGCATGGAGTGCCACGGGGATAATCAAGTTCGGTCCGTACAGGCTATCCAACGCCTTGATGGCCTTGGAGGCTTTTGGGCAGTTCTTGCAGCGGTGTCCGGTAAAGTCTTCAATGAAGACGGCGCGCGCGGTTTGGATTAGGGTGTCGCCGCGCACCACAGAGCTGGTGTCCACGGGATTAGGATTATCCTTAAAAGGCTCGGTAATGACATCGCAGCTCGGGGCAAGCATCCAAGCAAACAGAGCGAGGGAAAGGGCAAGCAGATTTTTCACTGGAGCGTAATGTTCATGGGTAGTTGGTAGGTTTCGCCCGCTTGAGATCCATCCCACCATTCTTCCGTGGAAAAATCGAGTTCGGCAATAATTCGGTACACTTCCACTTTGAGATCCTCTTTTTCCGTGCGGTTCAACCGGCATTTGGCTTTGTAGCGAATGACTTCAGCGCCTCCCGTTTCTGTGAGTCGAAACGTCACGTCCACCTTGCATGAAGTGCCTTGGGCAGTACCCGTGGTCAGGCCTACTGACTCGAGCTTCTGCGGGGATTGCGCAAAAACGGGGGAGTAGGCGAGGAGGGAGCCGATGAGGAGCAGTTTGCGCATCACAAGCTCGTCGTTAAAGAGAAGCTCAGGCCACTAGAAGGTGGAACCACGCGGCAGACACCGCCAACGCAGAATATACCCTCTTGCTGGCGGCCGTAGCCTATTTGGACCCGGGTGGGGCCGTTGAAGTGAATGAGCGACACGATAGGGTAGTGGATGCGGCGGCTCTCACTGGGATGGCCGTAGTTGTAGATGTCCTGTACGGCCAGGGTCAAATCTGGTGAAATCGTCCATTCAGCGAGCCCCATCGCCATATCCCCACGGAATCCATCGGCAAGGGCCCATTGGAATTCGGTTCGAAGAGTTTGGCCTTTGGGAAGGGTGAATTGGTTTTCCCAAACAATGGCTTGCACATGAATCACCGAGTCCGTGCCTGGTGCTTCGAGGAGAGTAATGTCACCCACGCCGTCGTTCAAGACCGTCTTGTTGTATTGGAAATTGAATAGGGTGAGATGGCTCTTGAACTTCTTGGAGAACTTGCGTGCCACCGAAGCGTTTACATCGCGGAAGTACACGATGGGACCAAAAGAGAAAGGGTTGGAGGTGTAACCCTGGGTGCCTTTTTCGCCTCGGGTGCCATCCTCTAGGTAGCCCTTGTCAATGCTATTGGCCATGGAGGCATTGAGGCTGAGCTGGGTGCCGTACTTTCCGCCCCACTTGCTGCCGCGGGGAATCATGTAGTTGATTTCGAACTGTCCGCCCATTTCCCCGTTGACTTGGGTGGCGTAGGGGTAGAGGGCCGGAAGAGCGTAGGTATGGGGCTTGGTCGTCGGCGGCAAGAAGTTGATAAAGAGGTCAAACTGCTGGCCGTCCCGGTTGGAGCGGAAGCTCATGTTGTCGATGCGCTTGACGGAGGCCAAAATGCCCAGGCCTTTTTTGCTATAACTCACGGTGCTCAAGAAAGCCGTGCCCGGGCGGTAGATGTAGCCGTTATCGTAGCTGGGGTCGTTGATTTTGTAGGCGTATTCGGTATTCCAAGCGAATCCTTTAAAGTTCACGCTAGCACGCGTCGCCCAGGCGCCCACGTTGTTGGGAAGGTTGAGAATCGGGTCGAAGCTCTTTTGAAATTTACTCACAAAACTGGCTCCTAGGGTAGCGTAGATTTGTTGGGCGGAGAGCACAGGCAGGACATCGTTGATGCTCCATTCAGCATCGAGGCCGCGGACAATACCTTCGCCTTTGCCGAAATATAAGCGCTGGCGCCCAAGAACCCCCTTCACCGTGAGGCCGTGGCCCAAGTCGGTAATAATGCGCACGCCGTCCATCGCGTTGTCCAATCCCAAGCCCCGTTCTTCATACGAACGGAAAATCAATCCTGATCCAAATTGCTCGTAGAAATTGCCGACAGTGATGTTCCAGCGGTCCCGGTTGAGGCGCGCATAGCGGTAGCTGATGCCTTCGCCGCGAAACCCAGGAGGGAATCCGAGCATGACATTTTGGTAGTTTTCATAACGCATGCCCGCACTAAAATCACCATCGGTGTAGGTGAAAAGGGCAAAGCCTTGGCCAAGAAGGCGTTCATCGGGGTAGAATTCGCCGCTGGGGTCCAAGACCTCATCGCGCAGGTACCATTGGGCATCGCTTTGGAGGATGGCCCGCAAAGTAGATTGTTGCTGCCCCCATGCAGACCAGGTGCAGGCACATAGGGCAAAGAGGAGCAGTTTTTTCATGGCTTATTCGATGGGTTGACCTGCAGCGAGGGCTTCCACTTTGTGTGCAAGTTCTACTTCTTCACCCGGAACGTATTTATTGGCTTGCCAAACGATTTTTCCGTCGCCATCGAAGAGGAAGGTGTGGGGCACGTTATTTACCCCCATGGCACGACGCAAATTGGAGTTGGGGTCGAGGTAGACGGAGTAGTCCCAAGCTTGGCCGGCTACAAAGGGGGCCACTTTGCTCATGGTGCGTGGATCGTCGATAGAAATTGCGATGACCTTGACACCAGTTTCCTCCTCTAAATCGAGATAATAATCATGGAAGGCATTGAGCTCGCTGATGCAGGGCTTGCACCAGGTAGCCCAAAAGCTAACAATCATGGGATGACCCTCATTTTGCAACGACGAGGCATCGAGAGTCTGCCCTTGAAGGTTTTGAATTTC
>DNWN01000134.1 GCA_003507115.1 Cryomorphaceae bacterium
AGAACGTCTTTTTGGCCTCCACGAGGCGCCGATTGATTTGCAAGAAACCCGCAAAGAGTTTGACGGAGATGTCACCCTCGTGGTTTTTCCCTATGTGAAAGCGAGCCGGATGAGCCCCGAAGCAACGGCCCAGGCCATTGGTTTGGCCCTTCAAGAGGCGTGCGCCGAAGTCCAAGGATTTAACGTAGTCAAGGGATTCCTGAACCTGACCTTGTCCGAGGCGACCCTTCAGTCTACCATGGATGCCATATGCGCGGATGCGCACTGGGGCATCACGCCCGTGGATACGTCTCTGCCGGCGGCTATGGTGGAGTATTCTTCCCCGAATACCAACAAGCCCTTGCACTTGGGTCATATTCGCAACAATCTTTTGGGCTACTCGGTGGCGCAACTGATCCAAGCGACGGGAAAGCCCGTTGTACAAGTCCAAATCATCAACGACCGAGGGGTGCATATCTGCAAAAGCATGTACGCCTGGAAGATGTATGGGGAAGGGGAGACGCCCGAATCATCCGGGCTGAAGGGCGATCACCTAGTAGGCAAATACTACGTGCGCTTCGACCAGCAACTCAAACTGGAAGCGGAAGCGCTCATTCAAGGCGGCATGGAGGCCGACCAAGCGAAGAAGGAGGCCCCATGCATGAAAGCGGTGCAGCAGATGCTGCTGGATTGGGAAGCCGGAGATCCGGAGGTCATGGAACTTTGGAAGACCATGAATGCCTGGGTTTACGAAGGATTCAATGCAACCTACCAGCGTTTGGGCGTGCACTTTGACAAGAACTATTACGAGTCGGAAACCTATGTCTTGGGAAAGAAGGACATCGAGGAGGGCCTCTCCAAAAACGTATTCTATCGCCGCGACGACGGTTCCGTATGGATTGATCTAAGGCCCGAGGGCTTGGATGAAAAATTGGTCCTCCGCCAGGACGGTACCTCCGTCTACATGACCCAAGACATTGGTACGGCGATTCAACGCTTTGCGGATTTCTCCATGGATTCGCTGACTTATGTCGTGGGCAATGAACAAGATTACCACTTCAAGGTCCTCTTTTTGATTCTTCAAAAACTTGGCTATACCTGGGCCAGCACGCTATCTCATTTGTCCTACGGCATGGTGGATTTGCCTTCAGGCCGAATGAAATCCCGGGAAGGCACCGTGGTCGATGCAGACGACCTCCTCGATGTAATGGAGGCTACGGCCAAAAGACTCTCGGAAGAGCTGGGTAAAGTAGAGGGCATGGACGACACCCAGCGCGCGGCTTTGTACCGTACCCTGGGCCATGGGGCACTGAAATACTACATCCTCAAGGTCGATCCCCGGAAACGCATGGTATTCAATCCGGAAGAGTCCATTGATTTCAACGGGCACACCGGCCCCTTCTTGCAATACACCCATGCCCGCATCTGTTCTATCCTCCGCAAAGCGGGGGAGGTTGGGGCATGGTCTTGGGAGGATGTGCGGCTTGCCCCCAAGGAAAAAGAAGTCATTAAAGTCTTGGCGAAATTCCCGGAAACGGTGCAAAAAGCCGCGGATGACCAGAATCCAAGCGATGTGGCCAACTACCTCTATGACCTGGCCAAAACCTACAACGGCTTCTATCAGGTACATTCCGTCCTGAACGCAGAAACGCCGCATGTGGCGGCGTTTCGGGTGACATTATCACGTCAAGTAGCGGGTGTACTCCAGCGCGGTCTATCCCTCATGGGAATCACGGCGCCGGAAAAGATGTAATTACATGCCTTTGGCAATCTTTTTGGGCACGCCATCCTTGTGCAAGAGGATGGACAAGGTCTTGTAGCGGACAAAGGCTTCGGAGGCATAGATGTAGCCGCTGCGGTAGGGGTTGTCGCGCTCGCCCCAAGAATTCTTGACGATGTAGTAAATGCCTCCGTTCTGGTCGGCCACTTTGCCTATGATCTGCATGCCGTGGTCGTCCGTCGACTCATAGTTGTCGTAGGCCACTTGGCGGTTTTCCTGAGTGACCACCATTTCCTCGTGCGGACCCGTGAAGACTTGGCTCTTTTCTTCGTCGCTCATTTGGCTCCAGGGCTTAGCGGGTAGCACAGCCACTCCGTTTTTCAAGGAGAATCCCTTTTCCGATACGTCCGTGGCCCAGGCAATCGTGTAGCCGTTTTCCAAAGCGTGATCAATGGTGGCCATCATGTCATCCAAAGGAACGTTGTAGGAGAGCCCCCAAGTCCAGTTGTCCGGCACTTCAATGGCAAACCAAGATTGGAAGGGATGGTGTGTGTAGGAGGTGAGCTGGACGTAGTCGTCGGGATTAATGCCCAATACTTGGTCCGCAAAGGTCCGCGGGGTGTAGGACTTGCCATTGTATTTGAACATGCTGGGTTCAGCGCCCAAGTAGGCATCCAAGACGCCCGTAAATCCTTGCTTCCAAACAGGAGTGAGGGTGCCCGAATTCTTGTTTACCACCGCGTCTACGACTCCTTTGAGGGCGGCCTCCAATTCATCATGATCATTGTAGTCCTTGCCGTAGTTGAGGCCCGCATAAGCGTCTTGAGGAACGGCACCGTAATGCTTGATCACATAGAGCATGTCGGGCATGGCACCACCTTGGGCGAAGTTGAGGTAGCCGTGGAGACGCACATAGCGATCTGCTTTGTCTTGATAGACTTTGCGCACGGTGTACATTTCAGAAAGGTCCATCACGGGCTTGCCCATGCGAATCAATTCGGACTCAATAAAGCCCGTCGTGGAGTAGGACCAGCAGGTGCCCGTCGATCCTTGGTTTTTCACCGGGGTGGCTTCCAGGTCCACCAGCGTTTTGAATTCGAAGGTTGCGCCATCCGAAGCGCCATTGCCCGCCACCTTGTTGATCAAGTTGACCTGGGCTGTCATGCTGAGTGCTGAGATTGCTAAAGCACTGAAAATAATGGTCTTATTCATTGTTGGGTAAATTAAAAATTTAATGCTTGTAGGCGACAGGGGCATCTTTCAAGCCCCCCGAATAATCGTAGAATCCCCGTCCGGACTTCACCCCGAGGTCGCCCGCCGTAACCAGGTTGACGAGCAAAGGGTTGGGCGCATATTTGGGCTGGCCCAGGCCTTCGTGGAGCACTTTTAGAATGCTCAGACAGACGTCCAGGCCGATAAAATCGGCTAGTTGCAAGGGCCCCATGGGATGGGCCATGCCCAACTTCATAATGCCATCAATCTCCGCTACGCCCNNCCCGCCACACCCGTTTGCAGGGCCTCGACCGCTTCGTTAATCATGGGCATGAGAATGCGGTTGGCCACAAAGCCGGGATAGTCGTTGCAGGAAATAGGGATTTTACCGAGGGCTTCGGAAAGCGCAATGACCGCTTGGGTCGTGGCCACCGAGGTTTTGTACCCGCAGATAATTTCGACCAACTTCATGACGGGAACCGGATTCATGAAGTGCATGCCA
>DNWN01000056.1 GCA_003507115.1 Cryomorphaceae bacterium
ATTCCCCGTCGCCCAAATGCAAGGGGATATGGGGATCGAGGCCGCGCCGGGTAATTTTTTCGCGTCCCACGTCCAACATCCCCGCGGAAATGTCGACGCCCTGAACCCGGCTTCCGGCAATGCCGCGGTGGAGGGCAATGGCTAGATCCGCCGTCCCCGTTGCCACATCTAGGATGTCTTTGGCTCCCATTTTACGCACGGCCGCTACGGTACGGCGACGCCACAAAACGTCAATTCCCAGCGACAAGGTGCGATTGAGCACATCGTAGCGCTTCGAAATCGCATTGAACATATGGGCAACTTGCTCCTTTTTGGAGCCTTCAGCGTTATAGGGTTTGACGGGGTTCATGGATGGGGGCTTATCCTACCTGCACGTTGGCTTTGGGGTAGGTGTACTCGTGGGATTCTTTCTTGCGACTAGTCAGTGCGAAGGCCAAAGTTATGGTCCCTACACGCCCTACTAACATAGAAAGCATTAAGATAGTTTGTCCCGAGGTGCTCAATTCGGAAGTTATGCCCGTGGATAGTCCCACCGTGCAAAAGGCACTCACTTCCTCAAAGGCCAGTCGTGCCAGACCAATATGGCCGTCGGTAATGGTTAGCATGAAGATGCCAAGAAGGATGGAGCTCGCCGAAAATAAAAAGGCACTCATGGCGAGGTTGAGAAGTTCCACAGGAATGGTGGAATGGAATAGTTCGACTCGCTTCCGACCGCGGATGGTAGCCAGGGCATTGACAAAAACGAGGGCAAACGTCGATGTTTTGATGCCCCCCGCCGTCGAGCCAGAGGAGCCGCCGATAAACATGAAGACGATCAAAATGAGCAGCGTAGGCAGCGCCACGGCCCCAAAGTCCACGGTGTTAAATCCGGCCGTTCGCGTCGTGATAGATTGGAAAAGAGAGGTTAAAATGCGATGCCCATGATCCATTCCAAATAGGGTTCCATGCCATTCCAAGGCCCCAAAGATGAGAGTGCCCAATGGAATGAGGATCAAGGCCGCATACAAAGCAATTTTGGTATTCACATTCAAATGGATCCATGGATTGCGTCGCCGCGCCACATAGGCTTGGGTCGAGAATAAGTCATGGATGGTGCTGAATCCCAAGCCTCCGAGGACAATGGTCACTCCGATGATGAGAATCAGAGGCACATTGTGTGCCAAGGCTGGGTGGGTCATGCCCTCGCTCAATAGGCTAAATCCGGCATTGTTAAAGGCACTGATGGCGTGAAAGACACTAAAGAAGATGCGATCCCCTATGTGGGCAAAAGGGAAGTCTCCCCAGGAGAAAAAGAGCAAGACGGCGGCCCCCAGCTCAAAGAAGAAACTGAATCGGAAGATTTCGCGGATGAGGTTGACCGAACCCTCGAGGGAATCACTGCTGTAATTGGCTTGCAACAAGCTCTTGTAGCGCGTGCCCAACGCCGGATTGGCAAGCATGGCGAAAATGGAGGCGAAGGCGATGAAATTCAGTCCTCCCAATTGAATGAGGATCATCAAAACAAACTTCCCTTTAAAGCTCAACGTCGAGGCGATATCGATGATATTCAATCCGGTCACCGAAACGGCGGAAACGGACGTGAAAATGGCCTCTTTGAAGCTGAGGCCCTCCCCAGACTTGGTCATTTCGGGCATCCATAGCAGTCCTGTTCCGACAATCATGAGTACAATGAAGCTGCTCACTAACAAGGCTGGAGGACTCACTTTGATCAGGGGCAAGAGACGGCTGGCTTTGCCTATTTCTAAGGCGACAAAAAGGAGGAAATACGCTTGGACGAAGACCATAAAGAAGGCGTCCAGTTGTTCTAAGCCGAGGTAGCCTCCCAACGTGGAGAGAATTTCGACCCCAAAGAGGTTGAAGGAAAGGATGTTGACCGTCATGTAGCCCATGAGCAGACCTTCCCAGCGGGAATCTTTGAGATACTGTAGGGGGGAGAAGGAGTAGAAGAATTCGACCACATACTTCAAGATGTAGAAGCCAATGGTCGTTTTGAGCAAATAGTCCACCCATTCCTTTTCGGTGGGTTCCAACGCAAATCCATGACTGAGTAACAAGGATATGACGGCGGCAATAGAGAGTGGAACACTCAAATACCGCAACAAACGTATCGCTGGGATTTTACTGTCGTAAATGCGAAGGTTAATCCATTCGCGAATTCGATTGACCGTTTGCCGACGGGAGTGATTCATGAAGCAGAATTCAGTCCGTTTAAGGTACGGACAATTCGCTCAGCAGCCCGGCGCAAATCCTCTTCGGAAGCCGCGTAACTAAAACGAATATAGCCATCTAGACCAAAGGCCTCGCCCGGGACCGCAGCCACCCCTCCATCGAGGAGTTGCATACATAGATCCAAGGCGGTGGGATGCGCTTTGCTGAGGTAGGCCGAAGCGTCGACAAAGAGGTAGAAGGCCCCTTCCGGCGCCTTGACCACCAGCTTTTCTGCACCGCGCAAGGCGTCTGCCAAAAGACGACGACGCGAGGTGAATGCGTCAACCATATACTGGACAGATTCAGGCCCCGATTTGAGGGCGGCTATGGCTGCGCGCTGCGCGATACTCGATGCGCCGCTGGTTATTTGGCTTTGGATTTTCTCGCAGGCTTTGGCGAGTTCCACGGGAGCACCCATATAGCCCAAACGCCATCCGGTCATCGCGAAACCTTTGGACAAACCATTGACAGTGGCGGTGCGCTCTCGCATTCCGGACAAGGACGCCATGCTGACGTGCTCGACGCCGTATTGGATGTACTCATAAATCTCGTCACTGATAATCCATACGTGAGGATGGGCGCGAAGCACTTCCGCCAGGGCCTCGAGCTCCGTGCGGCTATACATCGCACCACTGGGGTTATTGGGACTGGAAAAGATGAGCAACTTGGTTCGGGGGCTGATGGATTGCTCGAGTTGAGCCGCAGTGAGTTTGAAGTCTTGATGGATACCTGCTTTCGGGCTGACCACCGTGCCACCGACAAATTCGGCCAGATCCGCATAGGATACCCAATAGGGCGCCGGGATGATGACCTCGTCGCCGGGATTCACCAAGGCCATCATTAAATTGGCAATAGATTGCTTCGCTCCCGTGCTGACGATAATTTCGTCGGGGTGATAGGACAAACCGTTGTCTCGTTGAAACTTCTCACAAACTGCTTGGCGAAGATCCACATACCCAGGAACTGGCATGTAGTGGGAGAAATTCTGGGCAATGCCATCCATTCCAGCGGCTTTTGCAAAATCGGGCGTATCGAAGTCTGGCTCCCCCAAGCTTAGGCTGATGATGTCATGGCCGGCCTCTTGCAACGCGCGGCTTTTCTTGGTCATTTCGATGGTCATGGGCAAGGCCAAAGACTCCACTCGCTGGGATAGAAAAAGCATCCCCAAAAGTATGAATTGCCGGGAAATGCGCGATATTTGTCTTATGGATGTTTTCTACGATACAATTCGCACCATTTTCCCTTCAATCCTGATCCTGATTGTGGTGTATTTGATGATGTCAAGCTTTTTGGACAATGAGGATAAACGTCGACGAAGCGAGCGACTTGCCGCCTCACAGAAGCAAGCTTTGCCCATCCGAATGCAGGCCTACGAGCGTTTGGCCCTCTTGCTTGAGCGCATCAGCCCGAACTCCTTGTTACTGCGTGTAAAGGCCGGAAAACTCAGTAAGTCTGAATATTTGATCCTCCTGCAACAGGCTATTCGAAGCGAATTTGAGCATAACCTTTCTCAGCAGGTGTATGTTTCGGAACATCTCTGGGATATGGTCGTCACGGCCAAAAGCGCCATGGTATCCATGATGAATACGGTGGCGGCGGACCTCGATGATGATGCTACCGGGGCAGACTTGAGCAAGGCCATTTTGACTCGATCCATGGACATGGGGACCCTGCCCACCCGCACGGCCTTATCCGTTCTTCGTAGAGAAATGGCGCAGGAATTCTAAGGCGCCTTCTGCCGGGGAGATGCCCCCCGAAATCACTTGTTTTTCTAGGTGAGCTAAGCGTTCCGCGCCTTGATGGAGAGCATGATCCCATAAGCCGGCTTGAATGCGGCGGGTCATTTGTTTTCCCCGCTGCTCACTCCGTCGTTGCGGTGTTCGGTCACTGGCCCATCCCCAACGCATACCTCGGTCCAGCGCTTCCCACAGTTCGTTCAAGGAAGAAGGCTCCCATGCGCTGCCCACTAAAACATCCACATGCTGGGTCTCTGCGCGCTGGAAGAGTCCCAAGGCTTGGCGCAGTTGACTGGCGGCTTGGTTTGCCGCCATCCGCTGTCCACCATCTGCTTTATTCACCCAAATGAGATCAGCCGCTTCCATGACCCCGCGTTTGAGTCCTTGGACTTCGTCGCCGGCTCCCGGCAATGCGACCAACATGGTGAAGTCCACCACCCCTTGGATGGCCGTTTCGTTCTGACCTACCCCGACTGTTTCTACGATGATCCGGTCAAACCCTGCGGCCTCGAATAACTGAATAACCTCCCCGGTTTGGGTGTGAATTCCCCCGAGAGCCCCTGCCGATGGGCTAGGGCGAACAAAGGCGCTAGCTTCTTTGCCAAGCAGCTCCATCCGGGTTTTATCGCCCAAAATACTTCCACGGTGTTGCTGGCTGCTCGGGTCGATAGCCAGAACGGCCACTCGATGTCCCGCTTCGGTCCAGTGTTTTCCGAGTGCTTCAATTAAGGTGCTTTTACCCGCGCCCGGATTACCGGTGATACCCAACCGAAAAGTCTTCATTTCACCCCGTGGAGCCTTTTGTAGCGCCGTCAAAAGCTCCGCCGCAAGGGGTTGATCTGCGGCTAGATGGCTTTCAACCAGTGTGATCCCTCGCGCCAAAGCACTTCGATCCCCATCCTGAACTCCTCGAACCAAGGCAGGAACATCCCATGCTTGCCGCTCCGGGGCATGAAATTTAGGGTTAATGGCCATGGTCGGGAAAGCGATGTTGCATCATTTGATTCAGGAGTTGGCTTGCCGATTCGGCGATCGGGGTGCCTGGACCGAAAATTCCGGCGACACCCAAGTCAAACAAGCGAGCATAGTCTCCTTTTGGTATGACTCCTCCCAGAACGACAAAAATATCGGGACGACCCTGGGAACGCAGGGCATCCAGGAGTTGGGGGATGAGTGTGGTGTGTCCGGCAGCGAGGGAGCTTACCCCCACCCAATGGACATCGTTTTCGATGGCTTGTCGAGCCGTTTCTTCGGGAGTCTGGAATAAGGGCCCTAAATCCACATCAAATCCCATGTCGGCAAAACTACTGGCCACCACTTTGGCGCCGCGGTCATGACCGTCTTGACCCATTTTTGCGACCAAAATGCGCGGACGACGGCCTTCTCGTTCAGCGAAGGCATCCGCTAAAGCGCGCGCCTCTAGAAAGGCGGGATGAGTGTCGTTTTCTTTTTTGTACACGCCTGAGATTAATTGGGTGGTGGCATGGTAGCGCCCGAATACACGCTCTAAGGTATCGCTGATTTCACCCAAGGTGGCGCGGGCCTTCGCCGCGTCTATGGCGGCCGTCAGGATATTGGCCTCGGATTGGGCGGCCCGATAAAGGTTCTCCAAGGCCCGGTCTACATCCTCAGCAGACCGATGGGCTTTGAGTTCAGTGATCCGTTCCAACTGTGAAATGCGGACAGCCGTGTTGTCTACTTCTCGGACTTCCATCTCCGTTTCGGTGTCGGAGAGAAAGGCGTTGACCCCAATTAAAATATCCTTGCCACGGTCCAAACGCGCCTGTTTTTGCGCAGCGGCCTCTTCGATACGAAGCTTGGGCAGTCCTTGTTCAATGGCTTTGGCCATGCCACCTAGAGACTCGATTTCTTCGATGAGCGCCCAGGCTTCCTCCATCAAGGCGGCGGTGCGCCGCTCCACTTCGTAGCTACCTCCAAAGGGGTCGACAAATTGGGTGACCCCACTCTTTTGCTGCAAGTAGAGCTGGGTTTCCCGGGCAATCCGTGCCGAATAGTCGGTAGGCAAGGCGATGGCCTCGTCGAGAGCATTCGTATGCAAGGACTGGGTGCCGCCGAGTACGGCGGCCATGGCCTCCACGGCGGTGCGGGTCACGTTATTGTAGGGCTGTTGTTCGGTGAGACTCCAGCCACTCGTCTGGCAATGAGTCCGAAGTAGCAGGCTCTTGGGGTTTTTCGGCTGGAAAGTTCCCACGATGCGGTCCCAAAGGACCCGGGCGGCCCGCAATTTGGCCACCTCTGTGAGAAAATCCATCCCGATGCCCCAGAAAAAACTGAGCCTCGGCGCAAATTCATCAATCTGTAATCCGGCCGCTATCGCTGTTTGGATATATTCCTTTCCATCCGCCAACGTATAGGCCAGCTCGAGTGAGGCATTCGCACCCGCTTCCTGGATGTGATATCCGGAAATTGAAATGGTATTGAACTTGGGCAAATTAGCTGAGCAATACGCAATGATATCGCCGATGATCTTCATACTGGGTGTAGGCGGGTAAATGTACGTATTGCGAACCATGAACTCTTTCAAAATATCA
>DNWN01000166.1:0-168 GCA_003507115.1 Cryomorphaceae bacterium
ATCCGTTCTCGATGTCCGTCAAAAAGAAGGCAATGCCCAAAAATTTGCTGGCACTGGGGGCATTGGGCTCTTGTCCAGCCGGCTCCTGCTGGAAGGACCTATCATCCAGGACAAGGTCAACTTTATGGTGGCGGGACGCCGTTCCTACTTTGACCTCTTCTTTCCCTA
>DNWN01000166.1:242-4278 GCA_003507115.1 Cryomorphaceae bacterium
AAATTGAGCGAGAAGGACCGCGTGTTTGTGAGCTCCTATTTTGGGCGAGACCAGTTTGGCGCCTCCGATCTCTTTGATTTTGGTTGGGGCAACTGGACGAGCACCCTGCGGTGGAACCGCCTGATTAGCCCCAAACTCTTCTTCAATGCCACCGCCGTGTACTCGGACTACACCTATCAGTTGGGCACGCCCAAAGATGCTGATCCCGCCTTCATCTGGGATTCCCGTATTCAAAATTACGTGAGCAATCTGGGGTGGACCTGGTATGCCGATGCCGCCCACACGGTGGATTTTGGCGTGCAAAACACCGCCTACGTCTTTCACCCCGGTCATATCTCAGGCGTCTTCAGTTTGGAGCTTCAAAAAGAATATGCCACCGAACCGGCTCTCTACGTCAGCGACGATTGGCGCATCACGGATATGCTGACGGCCACCTACGGTTTGCGCTACAGCACCTTCTTCAATGTGGGGTCCCGGGACATTCAGAACTACAGCAATCCCGAAAATCCGACGGATCTGGAATCGACAGGGCTCACCGCCTATGGCCCGGGGGAAATCATCGCCTCCTTCACCGGACTTGCTGGCTTGGAACCTCGCCTCGCACTCAACTACCAGGTCGGGCCCAAGGCTTCCTTGAAAGCGAGTTACAACCGCTCCCGACAGTACCTCCACCTCATCAGCAACAACACGACGGCCACCCCGGTCAATGTTTGGCGCCCCGCGGGCAAGTTTATCGCCCCCGCCACCGTAGACCAGGTAGCACTCGGTTGGGCCCAAAATTATGGCGAGTCGGGCGTCCGCCTGGGCATTGAGGTCTACTACAAAGAATTCCAAGACCTTTTGGATTATAAGGACGGCGCGGATTTGATCTTTACGGAATACATCGAAACGCAACTCCTCCGGGGCGATGGCCGTGCGTACGGAGCCGAATTCCTTCTCGAAAAGAAAACCGGGGCCGTGACCGGCTGGTTGGGCTACACCCTATCTCGGACCGAGCGCATCGTCGATGGCGGAACGCGCCAGACACGCATCAACAACGGCGAGTGGTATCCAGCCAACTACGACAAGCTTCACGACCTCAACCTGGTCGCCAACTGGAGCATCAACAGAGCCTGGGAAGTAGGCGGAAACTTCGCCTACCAATCCGGGCGCCCCATCACCTACCCGGATTCCCGCGCGGAATTTGAGGGCATGTACTTCCCCGTGTACACCAACCGCAATGGCGCCCGCACACCGGCGAGCCACCGCTTAGACCTCTCTGCCACCTACACCTTGGGCACGAAGAAACCCAAAAAGGCCTGGGAATCCTCCTTGGCCTTTGGCGCCTACAACGTCTACGGCCGCCGCAACCCCTACAGCATTTTCTTCCGGGCTGACTTCAGCCAGCCCACCAATGTCCAGGCCTACCGCTTGTCCATTTTTGGCTCCGTCATTCCCTACTTCACCTACAATTTTACCTTCTGATGCGCACCCCTCGTTCCCTTTTTCTATGGACCGCAGCCGCCAGTCTCGCGTGGGTAAGTTGCCAAGATCCCATTGATCTCACTTTGCCCGATGGCGAAACCCGCCTCATTGTCAATGGCTCGGTGGGAGATAGCACGCCCGTGTATGCCGATTTGAGTTGGAGTGTCAACTACTTGAGCGAAGACCCGAATCCCGCCGTCGAAGACGCCACCGTGGTCCTCTTTGAAAATGGCCTTCCCGTGGACACCCTCGTACACATCGCCGCGGGGCACTACGCGGGCCAATTCCGCGCCACGTATGCCCAGAGTTACCACATCCAAGTGCAGATTGCCGAAAACGGGGATCTCCCCTTTGGCACCTGGCGATCGGCCCCCGAAGCGCTAGGCCGTTGCAATCCATTTGACTCGGTGTACAGCGCCTTTGTTCCGCGTGCCCCCTTCGTCCGCGAGGGCTACTATGTCTACGCCCACTGGAGCGAAGCTCCGGGCCCCGGAGATACCTACCGCGCACGCGTTTGGCGCAACGACACCTTGGAGAATGCTCCCTTCAACTTGCAAGTCTTTGATGACGGTTTCTTGGATGGCCGCTCCAACAACGGCATCGACCTCCCCGAAATCGAGGTCGCCGGCCCAGATTCGGTGGGGGTGACCTACACGCTCGAAATTGGCAGCATCCCCCTGGGTCTCTTCAGTTATTTACAACTCTTGCGCGAACAGACCCTCCAGGTCGGCGGCCTCTTTGACCCCCCGCCCGCCCCCATCGTGGGCAACATCTACCGCGAAGGAGCGCCAGAGGACTATGCCTTGGGATACTTCTATCCTTCCGCGCGCCGCCAAGTTTCCTGGACGATCACGCCCTAGTGCATCCCGCGGACATCCGTTACCTTTGTGGCTATGGATCCCTCTTCAATCAATCCGGGCCACTGGACTCGTGAACTGCTCGAAGCCCAAGGCCTTTCTGAACCTCTGATCGCCGGCTTGACGATCACCGTGGACTTTATTGTACTCGTAATGGCCAGCCTATTGGCCGATTTTGTCGCGCGCAGCATTCTCATGCGGGTGATTCGACGCTTTGTACTACGCACTCAAGTGACGTGGGACGATCAGTTTTTGAAGGAAAAGGTCTTTGAGGGCCTGGTTCATCTACTACCCACATTATTAATCCGGGCCTTTGTCCCCGTGGTGTTTGAACATGCAGAGGCTTGGATTGCCCCCTTACAGAAAGGGCTAGACTTCCTCTTGGTCTATCAAATTGCCATATTGATCAACCGCACGGCGCGGGCGACTGGACATGTCCTAGAGGGGCAAGAGCAATTCAAGGATAAGCCCATCCGCACCCTGCTTTCCGTCGTGCAATTCCTAACGTGGTTCATTGCCGTTTTGGGGATTATTTCGGTTGCCTCTGGCACCCCCTTAGGCACTTTATTAGCCGGAATGGCCGGAGCCACCGCCATTATTATTTTGATTTTTCAGGATGCCATCAATGGTTTGCTGGCGAACTTTCAAATCGCCATGTACGACTTATTACGCAAGGGCGATTGGATCACCTTTGAGCGCTTTGGCGTCGATGGCGATGTCATCAGTGTCGACCTCACCACCGTCAAAATCAAAAACTTTGACAACACCATTTCGAGTGTCCCCGCGAAGGCCTTTGTCACGGACAGCTTTGTCAACTGGCGCGGGATGCAAATGGCCAATGTGCGTCGAATCAAACGCAACCTCGTCATCGATTTGGACTCTGTGCAGTTCTGCAGTGAGGAACTCCTCGCCTCTCTCACAGGTATTGAGCGCGTTCGAGACTATATCCAAGCGCGCCAAGCGGAAATTGCCCAGCACAACGTGGCTGTCGGTGCCGACAAATCGCAGCCCGTCAATGGCCGCCACATGACTAATCTGGGCGTCTTCCGGATGTACGCCACGCAATATTTGAAAGAACACGCAGATGTTTCGGATGAACATTCGTTGATGGTTCGCCAATTGCAGCCCTTAGCCACGGGGGTGCCCTTGGAGATCTACTGCTTTGCGAAAGAGATCCGATGGGTGCCCTATGAAGGCATCGTGAGTGACATATTTGATCACCTCATTGCCGCCGCTCCTGCTTTTGGCCTGAAGCTATACCAAGCGCCTACTTCCCGAAGCGGATACATGGGAATCAACCCTGGCGAGGCCTAAACCATGATTATCCTTGGTGTCGATCCCGGAACTGTGGTCCTCGGCTATGGCATCATTCGCGTGGAAGGCAAAAAATTGACCTGCTTAACCCTCGACGCCCTCAAGTTGGACCCCAAGAAGGATCCCTTTGATCGTCTCGCAGACATTCACGCCGCGGTCGCAGAACTGTTTGCTACCTACCACCCCGACCACATGGCGATGGAAGCGCCGTTTTTTGGAAAGAACATTCAGTCCATGCTCAAGCTGGGCCGAGCCCAAGGCGTTATTATGTCCGCTGGATTATCCGCAGGTATTCCCGTGCTTGAATACTCCCCTCGGAAAGTCAAACAAGCCATCACCGGCAACGGGGCGGCTAGTAAAGAGCAAGTAAGCGGCATGCTCCAGCACATTTACGGATTGGA
>DNWN01000042.1 GCA_003507115.1 Cryomorphaceae bacterium
TTCGCAGAGAGGATGAGAATATTCATTCGGTGGAGTTGCGCGGGATTAACGTGGGGCTTTGAGGGATTGATTCGTGCGGCGGACGTCAACAATGAAGCCATGTCGCAAAAAGGTACGACCCAAGAGTACGGGATATTTCATCTCCGTGCGGTTGGTGAGGGTGAATTCGGTGGAAAAATCAGTGCCAAAAATGTGCACAGGTAAGGTGACGAGAAAGCGATTCTCGGACAGGCCATTGCTCGACTTAACCTGGGTTTCACGGAAATCCGTGAATCGGTGCTCCGTATGACTGTCTTCGCCCTGAAACGTGACCACGAGGACGGAGACGCCTCCGTCTGATTCCACATGAATATCCTCACAATGCATGGAGGACCGGAAAGCTCCCGTATCTATGCGGCATTCCACGGCCATCCATGGTATGCTGGGCAGGTCCACCGTTTCGATACGGCCTAACACACGCTTAGCCACGGATGAGGTGTTTCGCTTGCGCCGTGTCCATCAAAGTACCGAACCGATGGGCTTGCCATGCAAAGTAGCCTGCAGCGCCGACCATGGCGGCATTGTCTGTCGTGTAAGAAAGCGGAGGTAGGTAGAGGTCCCAGTCCAAAGAATGGGCACAACGCTGCGCCTCTGAGCGCAGCCAAGAGTTGGCACTCACGCCTCCTGCGAGAGCAATGCGCCGAATTCCCGTTTGTTCCGAAGCCTGAATCAGCCCGTCGATCAACGGGGCGATGAGCGCATGCTGAATGCTCGCGCACCAATCTGCGAGGTCGGCCTCGAGGCTGTCCGGCTTGGCCTGAACTTCTTTTTGCATCCGACGAAGAATCGAGGTCTTCAGGCCGCTGAAACTAAACTGCAATCCGGGCATGTCCGGCTGGGCAAAAGTAAAACGGGGCTCCCCCAGTTGAGCCCATCGATCAATCATGGGGCCTCCTGGGTAGGCGAGGGAGAGCAACTTGGCCGCCTTGTCGTAGGCTTCCCCCACGGCGTCATCTTGCGTCTCGCCCAGCACGTCAAAAACGTTCCATGCCCGAACCACCACGAGCTGGGTGTGTCCGCCCGAAACCGTGAGGCAGAGGTAGGGAAAGTCAGGCATGGGACGATCTTGGACCCCGGGTTCTACCAGAAAGTGCGCCAGCATATGAGCTTCCATGTGGTGCACATTGACAAAGGGAATGCCCAAACTCACCGAAAGGGATTTGGCAAAAGAGTGACCGACGAGTAGCGAACCCAAGAGGCCGGGACCCTGGGTCACCGCGATGCCTTGCACATCACTGTATCCCACGCCAGCGCGCTCCAGAGCCGCGGAAACCGTGGGAACGAGGGCTTCGACATGAGCGCGCGAGGCCAGCTCGGGAACGACCCCGCCAAAGTGCTCGTGAAGCACTTGGCTGTGCACCACATTCGCCAAAACTCGAAACCCTTCTAATACCGCCACCGAGGTGTCGTCACAGCTGGATTCGATCGCCAATAAAATGGGCGCAGGCGTTGTCATGCTGCAAAGGTACCTCTACCTTCGTGTTCATGCGTCGCCGCCTCATTTTCCTCTTAGTTTCCTTCCTGTTCTTGGTGGGGTTTTTGAGCTTTCTGGGGGCTTTCTGGTTGCGGCAACACCCCGAGTGGGTGGCGCAGAAGGCAAATCAGTGGGCCCAAACCTATGTGAAGGCAAACCCCTTGGCAGATTCTGCAGATTTAACATGGAAAGGGCTCACGTGGAATCCTTGGTTTGGAATTTCATTGGATTCCGTGTTCCTGGGCACGCCGGATTCCCACATCCTGGTACGTGGTCTACGCCTCCGAGGACTCGGATACTCTCGAGGTGTACTCCAAGCCGATAGCCTCGTCTGGGACTCGCTCTATGTGCAAGGCATTCCTCAAGCAAGCTGGGGGCATTGGTTTGACCCATGGATAGATACCAGCGTGGATCAGTCGAGCATGGGGATCGCTGCATCACACCTCTCCGGACGTATTGCCTGGGCTCCTTCGGAGCATGGGGAGGTATGGGTCCTCGATCAAGCATGGAGTGACGTGGCATGGAATCATCCCGCCTCCCCGGGAATTACGGCTCAAATCCTTTCTCCTTGGTCGGGCTGGAGTCCGGTGGCCCTTTCTGGACAATGGACGGAATTTGGTTTAGACCTTTCCTTGAGTAGTCAAGAATTTACGGCCGATGCCCACATGGGGACAGATCCAACTCAGCCCATGGTTCAATGGGACTTTGTGGGTATACCATGGGGAGCTTCTGCCTCGGGAGTTCTCGTGGGGGATTCCACGTGGGAAAAGTGGAACGCGCTAGGAACCCAAGCGTTTTGGCGCGACCGGACTTGGTTTATGACGGGGGAATATGTATCGGGCCAGTGGAGCGCTCAATTGTTTGAGAAGGAAGGGGATGAAATCTTAGCTGCACTTCGTGCCCGGGGAGACCTCCATAACCTGGCGGTAGAAGGAGATTGGGATTCTTGGCGCGGTGAGGTTCTGGATTCATCCCTTACGGGCATGACACTAGATGGAGAATTTTCTTTCACAGGTGCCGAAAAATCTTCTGGCGCATGGATCTGGAACCTGCAGGCGATGGGGCCTCGTTTGGAACTAGGCTCGAGGACCCTATCAAATTGGTCCATTTCCGGGGAGGGCGATCTACGTGATTTTACAGGAAAAATATCCGTGCAAAATCCTGTTTTGGGGGTCTGGAATATTCATGCGTATCCGGGGCGCGAGGAAGTACATTTTGACTGGGCCTGGGATGAGCGGATGACCTATTTGGATTCGCTCGGTTTGCCCGCCAAAGGAAAGATATCTGGGTTTATTGGATGGTCAAAAGGAGGCTATGCGCACATTGAAAATGCCTTAAATCCAGGTTTTTCCCCCCTGGCCCTCGATTGGACGCGAGATGCAAAAGGGAAGCATCAGGTAGATCTTCGGCTCGGGGATTATCGAGCTGGCGGCACCTTCGCTCACAGCCCGCTCACTTGGTCTATGCCGACCGAAACCGAATGGGAGTCCATGCTTTCCGCCTGGCTAGACGGTCGTTGGACTTGGTTTACGGATCAAGGAATAGAAAAGATTTGGGCGGAGTCTCCAGATTGGACCGCGCAATTCGCGATGAATCAAGGCTATCAGCGCATAGAGGCGCAAAGTCGGAATGGGGACTGGACGTTTTCCTCTGCCGCTCCGATGAAAGGGCTTCGGCCCATAGAAACCCATTTGGATGTTTTGGCGGGCACCGAAGGGACCGGTTCTGCGACCCTCGTCAGTCGAGCCAATTCGGCCGATGCGCTCACGCTACAATGGAATTTTCCAGAATGGGAATCCAAGGGCCGTATCATGGCTAATCTTGATCGCCGTCCGGGCCGATGGACGTGCAATCTCAGCCCAAGCTCTATGTCGCTTTTGGGGCATCACAGCGCGCTCCTCGGGGGACATGGAATACAGTACGATTGGCAGCGAGAACGTCTGTCTTTAGGGGATGGATTGGCATGGCGGAGCCCCGTGGGAAGCTTTGGCATATCGGGGGCCTTAAGTCCCGAGCCGTACGAAGTATTGCGTGTTCAATGGTCGGATTTGGCCATCAAAGACTGGACGGCACGCTGGATCGATGAAAACCCCCTGGAAGGGCGGGTCTATGGTCAAATAATTCTGGCGGGAGCCGTCGGTGCATGGAATACGAGTGCGGATGTGTGGATTCCGGACCTCATCGTGGAGGGACAATCCCTTGGGGCCGTGGAGAGCCAATGGGACGTGAATATTGAGACCGGTCAAGTGAGTATGCGTGCCCAGGCAGGTTGGGGCGATAGCCTGTGGCTTACGGCCCGCGGTAGCCGTCAAGATCGCTGGGATATAGAGATGGAGATTGATCGTTTCCCTGTCCCTTACTTGGCCCCCTTTACCGCAGGAAGCATAGAGCGGTGGGCCGGGTCTTTTAGTGCTGAGCTCATTCTACGCGAACAGCCTCGAACGTGGAACNNATGGGTAGTCCTCGTGTCCAATTTCGACAAGGAAACATTTCCCTCGATGGAGAACTCTATGATTCCCAACGGAAAGGAAAAGTTCAGGTGAGTGGAGGATATTCCTACCAGGCACCTGCTGGAAAATCAGTGGATCTTCGCCTAGAAGGAAACCGATTCCTCGCTTTGGATCGGCTATCTGGGGATGACTTCTATGGTCAAGTGATGGCCCAAGGCCAAGCTCGCTTGACGGGTGGCTTCGAGGGACTTCGGCTCGAAGTTCAAGCCTCCCCACTGGATTCATCCGTTTTCGTATTGCCCATGGATGCCCCCGTGACGCTCGAAGATGTCGGGTTTATTCAATTTAAGACCCGTCAACAGAGCCCACAAATTCTCAGGTCCCCCGCTCGGAAGGCGGAGCGTGATTTTCAATTTGATTTTGGACTCAGTCTGCAGGTGACCCCTGCCATCACGGCGCGCATGATTTTAGATGAGACCGTAGGTGACGTTTTGGAAGGGAAGGGCAGTGGTGAACTCCGAATTGACTACCCAAGTAGTGGAGATTTGGCGATGAACGGGACGGTAACCCTTCAGGAAGGCACCTACCTTTTTACCCTAGAAAACTTGATCAACAAACCTTTTGTTGTGGAGCCCGGCGCCACCTTGTCATGGACAGGGGACCCGTATCATGCAGGGGTGCAATTGACGGCCCTGTACAAGACCCGGACAAACCCGAGTGCCTATTTAGGTCTCACCAGTCAAGAGCGCCTTCCCGTGGATGTTAAACTCGTGGTTTCTGGGGATTTGATGCAACCTGATTTAGGTTTTGACATATCGCTTCCAACAGCGGGAAGCGCTATTCAGGCAGCCCTTCAAAGTCGCTTAGTTACTCCCGACGAAAAGACCACGCAGGTACTGAGTATCTTGACACTGCACAGTTTTTGGGATCAAGGTCAGGGCTGGTCGGCCACGGGGGTCAGTGCCGTGGAAACCAATACAACGCAGGTATTGGCGCAGCAGTTCTCCAATTTTATGACTCAGGGATTGGGAGAAAACTGGGACATTCAGTTGGCGTATGCCAATGACCCGAAAGCCATGCAACGTCAAATGGACGCCGGCATTGGGCGTTCTTTCCTCGATAATCGGCTCAAGGTGATGACGGAATGGGGTATTCCCATGGGAACACAGCAGTCCAGCATGGGCCTGGGGGACATCACGTTGACCTATCAACTCAGTGAAGATGGACGCTGGACGGCTACGGCCTATTCCGTGCGCAATAGTGACATGGCCTTCACGGGACAACCGGTCGCCCAAAAACAAGGCCTCGGCATTCAGGCCCAATGGATGGGCGATAATTGGAGAGCCCTGTGGGTTAAACTGTTCCCATCGGGGGGGCGGAATTAACCTAAGGTTTGATTCCCAACGATATGCAAGCCATAGCCCTCAATACCCACTCTCTTCATCGGGTGATTGGTTAAAAGGGTAACATTTCGAACTCCGACATGGCGAAGAATTTGGGCCCCCACACCGTAATCTAAGGGGTCGGTTCCAAAGGACTTGGACAAAGCGACGGAGGACCCCAAGTGGGCCAAAAGATCCTCTCCCGATGGACGTTGATTCAAGCCCACAAAAACACCAGCGCCTGCGTCTGAAATGGCCTGGAGGGCACGCCCTAATCCGGATTGTCTGTCACCCGTGATGTCGTCCAGCAAACTTTTGCGAGGATCTCCACTTTGCATGCGAACCAGAACCTCATCGGTTTCCTCCCAAGTTCCAAGCTTTAGTGAGAGATGTACTTGGTTCGAGGTGGTTTGCTCGTATACGCAAACGTCAAATGTGCCAAACGGGGTCGGAAGCTGAAACGTACGGTGGACTCGAATAAGGGATTCCCGCTCAAGACGATAGGCAATCAATTGTTCGATGGTGATCAGCTTCATGTTCCATTGCGCTGAAAGCGCTATAAGCTCCGGAAGTCTGGCCATCGAGCCGTCGGAATTCATGATTTCTACAATGACCCCTGCGGGTTGTTTACCCGCCAAACGGGCCAAATCAATCGCCGCCTCCGTATGTCCAGCACGGCGCAATACCCCTCCCGGACGGGCACGCAAGGGAAAAATGTGCCCGGGCCGTTGGAAATCTTCGGGACGGCTGTCCGCGTGTACCAGTGCTTGAACCGTTTTAGCGCGGTCCAACGCGGAAATCCCGGTTGTCACTCCATTTCCCTTTAAATCCACGGAAACGGTAAAGGCCGTCTCATGGGGATCGGTGTTATGATGGACCATTGGCGTCAAACCCAGGGCATCGCATCGGTCATCGGGTAGGGGCGCGCATATGAGGCCTCGACCGTGCGTCGCCATAAAATTGATGGTATCCGCCGTAATTCCTTCAGCAATCGCCACCAAATCGCCCTCATTTTCACGGTCCTCA
>DNWN01000033.1 GCA_003507115.1 Cryomorphaceae bacterium
ACGCGGCCGTCCACTTGAGTGCGGACCGTAATGCGGCCCTCGAGCTGAAAAAAGAATTCATCCGTCTCATTGTAGTGGTAGTCTTTGCGGGCATTCGGGCCAGCGACCACCATGACGATATAGTCCTCCGAATCGGGGCTGAGATTCTTGTTTCCTACAGGTGGGACAAGTTCATGTCGGTGTTCTTCGAGCCAGCGCTGGAAGTTGAAGGGTAGTAGCATGAGAACAAAATTAAACGCTCATAACACACCTGATTCACGCTGTGATAAAATAGTTAGTGAACGAGTTGTTTAATGAGTTTTCGGTACTATGTGTTGCATAGTACCAAATTTAAACTATATCTTTGTCAACATGAATACTGAAAATGCTCGGGCTCAAATGCGCAAAGGTGTGCTGGAGCTCTGCGTGCTTCGCGTCGTTCGCAAAGGGGAGGCCTACACCTCCGACCTCTCTACGGCCCTCAAACAGGCGGACCTTCTTGTTGTCGAGGGAACCCTCTACCCTTTGCTCACCCGCCTGAAAAATGCGGGATGGTTGGAGTATCGCTGGGAAGAGTCCAAGTCGGGCCCTCCCCGGAAGTACTACAAGCTGACCCCCAATGGGGAACGCCTCCTTGAAACCCTCGACCAAGAGTGGAACCAATTTGTTCAAGCCGTTAACTCCCTGTAAATCATGAAAAAAACGATCGATATTAACCTAGGCGGTATGCGTTTCCATCTCGATGAAGATGCCTACGAGCGCGTCCATGCCTACCTCCGCGATTTGAGCCGACACCTAGAGGGTACAGAGGGGCAGGATGAAATTCTCCAAGACATTGAGTCTCGATTGGCCGAGCTGTTTCACGAAAGCCTGACTCCCAGCAAGCAAGTCGTGACCCTGCGCGAAGTAGAATCCGCTATGGCGACCTTGGGCCAGCCCGAGGACTTTGGCGAAGGCCAGCCTGCGCATGAAGCCACTCAGGAATCAGCGGGACCGGGGGAATCATCCCGTTCTGTTACCAAGCGACTCTACCGCGAAACCGAGGACTACCATATAGGCGGCGTCTGTGGTGGGTTGGGCGCTTACTTCCATGTCGACCCTGCGCTTTTTCGGGTACTCTTTCTCCTGTTCTTCTTCGTTGGTGGGACGGGTATTATGGCCTACCTCATTCTTTGGATTGCCTTGCCGGCGGCGACGACGACCGCGGAAAAACTGGCCATGCGTGGAGAAGAAGTCACGGTGGAAAACATCAAAAAAGCGGTGGAGCAGGAGGCCCACCGGGTAAAAGATCGATTTCAAGCGGGCATCCGCGAAGTGAGCCCGCGTGCGCAGCGCGCTAGGCACCGGATAGGCGATGCGCTCACCCAAATTTTGGAGGGCATTCTCCGGATCGTTGGCGTGCTATTGCGCATCCTCGGCTTCTTTCTTCTTGTGGCGTTGAGTGCGGTGGGGATTGCTTTGCTTGTCATAGCTACCAACAAACTGAGTTGGGGCGCGGACTGGACCCAAGACAATGAGTTCTATGTCATGATGCTTACCGTGTTGCCGAGTGGCATGAGCATGACCGTGGTTTGGATCGCTACCATCGCCTCCATCGCAGGAATATTATTGGAACTAGGCGCGTTGATTTTACGGTTCACTTTCCGCGTGCATTTTACTCGATCAACTTGGCGTGGGATTCACGGGGTAGCCATTCTGAGTTCTTTGGTAGGTGTTTTAATTTGGGTCATCATGGGGGTCCAAATGGGGCTGGAATTCCGCGAGGAAGCGCGCCATATTGAGGCGATTCCCTTGGCCGAGGACCAACAAGAATGGGTACTGGACGTGGCGCTTTCGGAACGAACCACTTCGGATCAACAGGTTTCGCTCGGGGAATTCATGGACGGTCTGGAATTCTATTACGACGGCATACAAGTGGATGTGAAGCAAAGCATGCGCCAAACGGCCAGCCTAGAGTGCTTGTCGGAAGCCTGGGGCTCAAACCGCCGTGCTGCCCGAAACAACGCCAACAATGTCCGCTATTCGGTGAATTTTGAAGGGGATACGGTGCGTATTGAGGATCTGATTCACTTCCCCTTGGATGATCGGTTCCGCGGTCAAAATGTGCGCTTTACGCTCTACCTCCCGGTGGGGCACAAGGTCTACATCACCGGTGCGTGCTCGGACTATTTGGACCAAGTGGACAACCTCGAAAACATGTATGATTCCCGCATGGCAGGAAAGTTGTGGATGATGACGGAAGAAGGCCTCACCTTGTATGCCGAATCTAGTCTCTAAACCATGCGCACCCTCCTTTGGACGGCTCTGACGTTCAGCAGCCTGACCACCTGGGCCCAAGCCCCCTTTATCACCTACCACGCCGATTTAATGCGTGTCCTTGGAAGCGACCAAGTACAAGTCACAGCGGAAGTGCACTGGGCCGCTTTGCCCATAGACATGGAGGATGCGCCCATTGTTTGGCAGTTTCCCAAAACCATTCCAGGGACCTACGCCACCGAGGATTACGGCAAGTACATCAAAGGCTTGGAGGCCTTCAAATCGGACGGGACCCGGATTAAAGTGCGCAAAAAGGGGGAGAACACCTTCAAGTTGAGTGCGCAACCGGACCGCATCACGTACCGCGTGAATGACACCTACGATGCGCGCGTTCGGAAGAACCACATTTTTGAGCCCGCGGGCACCAACATCGCCGAACGCGAGAACTTTCTGCTGAACAACGCTGGCTTTTTTGGCTACTTCCCCGGCTATGAGCAGGAGCCTGTGGATGTGCAGCTGCATTATCCCGGAAACATGGTGGGCGTGAGCGCCCTTCCCAGCCAGGTGGAGCAAGGTCCTGCTATGTATTTGGGCGACAACCGCATCCAATCCTTTCAAGCCCGGGACTACCACCATTTGATGGACTGTCCCATCATGGTCACGGTGCCCGACACTACCAGTTTCCACGTGGCCAACTGCCAGGTGACCCTCAGTGTGTACAGCGAAAGCGGCCGCCCCTTGAGCGCCGCCATTTACGACGAGGTCAAGGTCTCCATGGAGGCCATCGCGACCTTTTTGGGCGGGGAACTTCCCGTGGACAACTACGCTTTCCTCTTCTACATCAAGGACTACACGGAGTTTCAAAGCTTGATGGAGGGGGAAATTAAAATTGGCAAGGCCTTTAAGCTCCTACGCCAGATCATCGGCCAAGGGTTTGGCGCTCTGGAGCACGGCAACTCCTCTACGTATTTCTTGCCCGACTTTGGGAACGATTTGGTATTGGACCAAATCAAAGACGTCTGCATCCACGAATTTCTGCACATCCTCACCCCGCTGGGCTTGCATTCGGAGTGCATTGGCCACTTCAACTACGCCGATCCGGTGATGTCTCAGCACCTCTGGCTCTATGAGGGCGTGACCGAATACTTCGCCGGGCTCTCCCAAGTTCAGGGCGGCGTGATGACCCAAGAGGCCTACCTCAAATCGCTGTTGGAGGGGAAAATTCGGTTTGCGAGCCGCTACCCGACTGAGAAAATGGCCTTCACCGAAATGAGCACCAACGTCCTGGAAAAACCTTGGAAGAAGCAATACGGCCAAGTCTACCAACGCGGGGCGGTGATGGCGGCCTTGTTGGACTTGGAAATCATGCGTTTGACCGATGGCGAAAAGACCTTGCTCGATGTGGTTCGTGCGTTGAATGCCCGCTATGGCGCTACGCAATCTTTTGACGAAGCAACCTTTTTTGAAGTCTTCGTGGCGGAGGTGCATCCTGACTTGATGGGCTTTTTTGACCGCTACGTTCGGGGGCGGGAAGCACTGCCCTTGAAGCAAAACCTGGCCTGCGCCGGCTATGAGTACGTGAACGGCGAGACGCGCTCCTTGCCGCAAAGCCCCATCCAGCATGAAAACCTCAAACTTTCCTTCTTGCCTCTGGGCGGGGTGAAGACCGTGAAAAAGGTCAAGGGACCGCTGCCCTTTGAAGTGGAAAAAGGCGACTTCGTGAGTTTTGATGCAGAGCAATTGGGCGGACTCGAGGGCCCACTGCCGGAAGGGGAAAAGGTGGAAGTGCAGGTTGAGCACCAAGGCGAATGGACTTCTACGTGGGTCCTGCCGGAGCGCGCTGAGGTCAAGCTATCCCACAAAATCTTTGCCCTGCCAGAGCCCACGGACAGCCAGCAAAAGCTTCGCGCCCGCTGGCTTGAAGGACGCGCTGCGAATTTCTAGGCAACACCGGATTCTCCGTCCTACCTTTACGGCATGGCACGTATTCTCACCGGTATTCAGAGTTCGGGACGTCAACATTTGGGCAATGTGTTGGGTGCGATTAAGCCCGCTATTGCGTTGGCGAATGATCCCCGCAACGATGCGTTCTTGTTCATTGCTGATTTGCACTCCTTGACCACCGTCAAGGATCCCATGGCCCGAAAGGAAAACCTCCTCGCCACCGCCGCCGCGTGGTTGGCCTGTGGTTTGGATCCGGAGAAAGTCGTTTTCTATGCCCAGAGCCAATTGCCCGAATGCACCGAGCTCACCTGGTACCTCAACTGCTTCACGCCCTTCCCCATGCTGGCCAATGCGCACAGCTTCAAGGATAAATCCGACCGCTTGTCGGATGTGAACGCCGGCCTCTTTGACTATCCGGTCTTGATGGCTTCGGACATCCTCTTGTATGACGCGCATTTGGTGCCCGTGGGAAAGGACCAGCGCCAGCATTTGGAAATGACGCG
>DNWN01000161.1 GCA_003507115.1 Cryomorphaceae bacterium
CGACACCAACTTCATCGCCGCTTTGCACTATCTATTCTGCGTCGTTTTGGGAGTCAGTCCCACCGAGTCCTCGCGGGGGTCATGGTGGCGACCTTCCTCTTGAGTTTATGGATGAGCAACACGGCTACGGCGGTAATGATGCTTCCCCTTACTCTCTCGTTGATTCGGCACCTCCCTAGCCACGATGATCTATTGGAGCGCAACATCCTTCTAGGGATGGCGTGGGGGGCAAATTTGGGCGGGATTGGGACCCTCATTGGCACTCCCCCTAATTTGGTCTATGCAGCTTTTCGTCAGCAAAACCTGGGGGAGGAAATGTACTTCTTAGACTGGTCAACCCACATTTTTCCCATTGCTGTACTCCTCTTAGTCGGGGCCTACCTCTTGTTGCGTCGAAACCTCCCAAAAGTGGCTTTGACGGAGGTGGAATGGCCTGTACCAGAACCATGGACTTCCGGCGAAAAACGGGTTGCCATAATTTTTGCCCTGACCGCAACGGCCTGGATGACCCGGCCTTGGCTCCAAGCATTATTTCCCTCCTTGCTCCTAACGGATACCTGGGTGGGCATGCTGGGCGCATTGATGCTATTTGTGCTTCGCGACCGTTCCCATGAACCCTTGCTTTCATGGCAGGACGCCCAAAAAATTGAGTGGGGCATTCTTCTCCTCTTTGGGGGAGGCATGTCGCTGGCCGCGGGCATGCAGGCTTCCGGATGGCTCGAATCGCTGGCTGCCTCCAGCCATCAAGGCTGGCCTCCCACCCTGTGGATTTTAGTCTTCACCCTGCTTGGCGTTTGGACCACAGAACTTTTTTCGAACATGGCATTAGTCAGTGGCATGCTGCCCATTGCTCTAGCTGTTTCCATAGCGCAAGGGATGCCCTTCGATCAATTAGCCATTCCGCTGACCGTCGGCGCATCCTGTGCCTTTATGCTTCCCATGGCAACCCCTCCAAATGCGATCGTCTTCGCTTCCGGAAAAATCCGCATTCCAGATATGGCTCGGGCGGGATTTTCGATGAATGTGCTGGCGACCCTTGTCATTTGGCTCGCCGTGGTATACCTCTACTGAGTGGGGCGTAGCGACGATGGAAGGCGATCTTTCAACGCCGCGAGAACACGCGTATGGACCTCTGTAGGGGCGGTATGAATGCCCTGAACCCAAGCGAGAACACGCGAAGGACCTCCCCATAATTGTGCCCGCTTTTGCGCTTCCGGAGGAAGGAGGGCTAATTCTGATTCAGCGAGTAATACCCACAAATCTCCCCGGACTGCCAAATTAGCACGCCCATAGAGTGACGTGAGGTGGACCTGAGCATTCTTTGACGCCTTCCACCCCTGGGATATCGCATAGCGGGTGGTGGCCTCCTCTTCGGGACCCATTAACCAAGCCTCCGAATGGGTCAATACTGGGGGTTTGCCTCCCACTTGCGGAGCCAGGGCCCACCATGATTCCTCAAATAGGGGGTGTACCGAACCGGGGGCGTTCCATCCCTCCAATTGCACAATGGCGGCATCCAACTCCGCTTGGGCGAGCTTCTTTTGAAGACTATGTGCCGGAGCCTCCTCCATCTGAAGGGAAATTTGCGGACAGGCTTGGCTTAACACCCCTTGCCAAAAAGCCCCATGGATGCTTCCCAATGGGGCCAAGATGCCCAATCGAAGTTCGCCCACGACAGGATGCTCAAATTGATCTACGAGGGTCCGAATAGCCGATGCGCTCTCCACTGTGTATTTGGCTTGCTCTATGAGCGCATTACCCATCGGGGTTAACGCCATAGGTTTAGATTTTCGATCCAAAAGAGGATGTCCGAGCTCTTCTTCCAATTTTTGAAATTGGGCACTCAAGGTGGGCTGGGTTACGCCGCACTCCTTGGCAGCACGGCTGAAGCTACGGTGCTCCACCACCGCAAGGAAGTATTCTAATTGCGTGAGCGTCATAGTAGCGCCCAACGTTGATAGCGGAGGTACGGCTGATTTTCGGCTCCGAAACTCCCATAAAATCGAGCCAATCCTGGGGCCGAACTCCCTTCAAAATCGAAATACGTCCAGCGACCGGCGGCAAAAACGAAGAACTCATTGAGTAGATAAGACATGGCATGCGTCGATCGTCCCTCATCGGAAATGGCAGAAAAGAGAAGTACAGCCCGATTCCCGGCGAAGGCAAAAAAGGCCCCAGCCAAAAAGCGGTTTCCCTCGCCATAAACAGACCAAACGGCCCCCTGACCTTGGTGAAGCAGGTGGTACATCGCCTGCCGAATGGCTGTTCCAAAGCCTTCGGGTATGCGATACCGTTCTCCTTGGTAGCGTTTAAATGCCAAAAACAAGGTCTCTGGAGTATCGTGTTCAAAGAGGGTCATCGTGTGTTGCTTCGCCTTCTCCAAATTGCGGAGCAATTGTTTATGAAAGCCCGCGTGAATTTGTTGGTAGGAATCCGAAATATCCAAGACGAAGTTTGGACGCTCACTCCAACGCTCCAACCTTCCTCGTCGAATCGACCATTGGCTCGAGCGTGCCGTCCAATCTAGTGGTTTGTGTACGCACAGATCTACTTTGGTCCACTTCCCCGGAATGGCTCGAGCGGCGGAAAGGAGGCGTTCCGTATGCTTCGCCTCTGCCCCTACTGGACCCCATTGCTGCATTCCAAAAGGTATATAGGCCGTCCAAAAAGGTCCCTTTCGGCGATATGCCATGGGCCAGGCAAAATCTGCCCCAACGATTGCTCCCCAGGTCTTCCCAAGTGCATCCGCATAACCTTCCCGGTCGTAGGGAAAATCCCAGGGACTTTCTCTCACCCATTGAGCCCATTCTTCCGATGTCCATGTTCCTGCTAGCCACTTCATCATGCTCCATGCATTAAAAAATCGTGTAGTCCTTCTCTCCATGCCCGATACTTGGCCGTTTCTGGAAAGAGATCTGCGCCAGGTCCAAAGAAGCGCCAATGCGTAGCCAAAACGAGGCTGGCCCCATAGCGCCGTGAAGACTCTTCCCAGCGAATCAACCATGCAGACACTTCATCGCGACTTAATTCGAACGCATTTTGATCCATGAATGCCACAGGTACATACGTCAAATAGGGGATGCCATCCTCGTCCAAAGCCGCACCTTGTGGACCGACTCCCCAGGCTGGAATTGGGACGGCAACTCCAGCACGATATCCTGGTTGCTTCGCATACTCCATGCTCCAATCCTCGGTCATTCCCGCGGCATGAAGCTGGCGCTGGGATGTGGGTAACGTCATGCGCAAATAATGATACCGAGAACGCTGCAATACGCGCTGAGTCGCTCGATTCCACGCCAAAACTTCTCCCATTAAGGCATTCGGTCCATTATCGTGGTGGGCATAGGTCGGGTGCACGCCTGTACTCGGGTATCGCTTCGCCCAGTTTGCATGGGCCTTGGCTACCCGCGGCTGATCAATGCTGGGGCCTTTATCTTGAGGACCTCGGATAGGCCCTATCCAAGCAAAAAATTGCCAACGAACCTGGGATGTTTCCGCCATCCACCTTTCAAAGTACGCGGAAGCGTCGAAGGGGTCCACGCCCTTCAAATGGCTGGTCACCAAGCGCCACGGTCCAATCACCACAGCGCGAAGCAGGGCTGCCACGCGATGGCTCCAAGAAAAACCACGCAAGGCATAGCGGTGATCGATGTCTACCACAACGGTGGGTGCTGGGCTTCGGCGGTCGGCCAAACGAAATTTGGGGCGAAAGCGCTGGACAAATGCCTCCAACCATACGTGTCCCATGGGGATTTCGGGATGCCTTTGGAGGTCCGACCATTGGCTCGACGCCTCCGGATCAAAGCGCCCATGTTCATCCACCCTTTCGGCCTGAAACTCCTCGGCACGGGAAGCCAAGTAGGCGGCTTTGGCCCACAAATCATCGCCTAAGTCCTGCGGATCCCAGGAAAGAAAAGGGGCATCCCAATACGAGCATGGATTCCAATCCGCCCCCGTCGGGGAAAAATGAACGCCGATGCCCGTTACCCTGCGCAAAACTTCCGCAGCAAAAACCATTTGTGGATTTTGGGCGTCGCCCTTCAGCTGTAGGACATTGGGACCTACCGGGCCTTCTTGCCAGAGCGACGCAGCCATTTTGTGGGCGGCATCTCCTTGGCCATATATGGGAGGAAACTCTGCGGGTGTTTGGGTCTGAAGCACTTGCCTAAGCATTAGACTGAGTGCTCCCGCATCTTCCATCGCCTCAGGATTAACCAAAAAGGAATGGCCTGTTTCTAGTAATTCCACCCACTCCGTTTCATTGCGCAATACAATGCAATTTCGCTGACCGTAATAGGCTTCCTTTTGCACCCCCCCGGAGTCCGTAATTACCCATTCTGCGGCCTCCAACTGTGCCAAAATAGCCTCTCTACCCAAGGGTGGATGCCAATGGATATTCTTGGGCATTTCCGTTTGCTCCAAATGGGCGCGTAGGCGGGGATGTATGGGCCAATGGACCTCATGTGTTTGGGCTAAGGCCTCCAAAGCGGAAACAATTCGGGTTCGAACATCCGAGTCATCGACATTCGTGTTTCGGTGCAACGTGACCAAGATCCGACCCGACTCATAAGAACCTGGATTTCTTTGCATCCAGGCATCTGCCATAATGTCCCCGGTCATCACCGTGTGTTCGTGGCCCCGATCCAAACCTTCGCGCTGAAGCTGCACCAAGGCTCTTTCCGAAGGCGCAAAATGCCAATCGCTCAAAATATCCGTCTTCACTCGGGCTTCTTCTTCTGGCATGGCCGCATTAAAACTCCGAAGACCCGCCTCCACATGCGCCAGGGGAAGGCCCAGGCGATTGGACGCACGAGCGGCACACCATGTCGAAAAGGTATCACCGTATACCACGACGGTGCTCGGCGTCCATTCCTTCAGCCAAGTCATGATCGCCTCCGTATTGACATCATGCGATGGGTTCCAAGCGAGAATATGATCAGGATGTAGGCCAAACTCTTGAAAAAAGACTTCACTCATCCCCGACTCCCAATGTTGCCCGGTATGCAAAATTCGTTGGGGGGCGCCACGCTCAGCCAATGCCTGGTGGAGAGGCAACAACTTAATGAATTGGGGGCGGGCGCCAACGATGTGTACAATCATACTTTTTCTGGACTTGGGCTCAGCCAACCCCTATCCGCAAAACTAACGTAATCCCTTCGGCCAATGATTAAATGATCTAATAGAACAATGTCTAAGAACTTCCCCGCATGAACCATTCGATTGGTCAACTCGCGATCTTCTGCACTGGGTACTAAGCGACCACTGGGGTGATTGTGGGCTACGACTATGGCGGGTGCGCGCCAAATCAACGCGCGCTGAAACAGGACGCGCAAATCAGCGACTGTCCCCGTCCATCCCCCCTTCCCAATGCATTCGCAAGCC
>DNWN01000062.1 GCA_003507115.1 Cryomorphaceae bacterium
CAAGTCGCTGGAGAAGTACCTGGTCAAGGACTTCTTCAAGGACCATTGCAAGCGATACAAAAAGAAGCCCATCTACTGGTTGTTTGCTTCCAAGAAGGGAGCGTTCCAGGTGTTGGTATGCATGCACCGAATGAACGCCTTTACCGTGGAAAAGATTCGGTCGAATTACCTGCTGGAGCACCTGCGGCATTTGCGTCAGGAGGAGCAGATGCTGGCTTCCAATGAGGCCAGTTTGTCCTCACGTGATGCAAAGCGGCTTGACCAGCTCCGCAAGGACATCGCAGAGTGCGAGGCGTACGACCTCGAGCTCAAAGACGTGGCTGACCGCCAGATCGCCTTCGACCTCGACGACGGGGTCACAGAAAACCACAAATTGTTTGGCAACGTCGTTGCGAAAATCAAGTGAGCATGATCCAAGAGATTCAAGACAAAGCAACACAGTACTTCCAGCGCTATCCGGACCTCAAGGCCTTGTTTTATTTCGACGCGGACGGTCTAGCGAAAGAGGAAGTTTTGGCTATGAATTTGGAGGGCATTCGGATTGCTGCACTTGAGAGCAACCCTTTCACGCTGAAGTACCGGCTGGCCAACGAGTGGAAAGCGGAGCGCGTACTCGTGTATGTGCAAGGCGAACAGCCCAAAGACCAAGCTGCCTACCAGCAATTTCCGTTGTTGGGCGAGATGATCGCCGGGAAAGTCCTGGAGCTTGACAATGCTGCGGACTTCATGGAAAAACACCGGTTGTCGACCGGCATGCGTCCCCTCGTCGCCAAGTACATCAAAGAATTGCAGTACAAGCATGTTGAGTCGGTGTGCATGCCGCTGTTGATGCGCAGGGCATTCGACGAGTCTTCATTGCAGCGCGCCTTGGTCTCGGCCTTTGTGGACTTTGGTCATACAGAAGATTGGCACCTGATTTCGGGCAAAATCCTGACCATCGCCCTCGATGGAGATGACAAAAAATGGAACACCCTCACCAACAAACTCGAGGGCGTTAACCTCACTCAAGTCGTGGTCGCACGGTTTGAAGAATCCACCGGCCTCCATTTGTCAGCGTGGTCTCAAGATGCCATGGAGCGCGCGGCCCAGACCCTCCGGTACAACCAAATCACCGAAGGCCTGGATGGCATTCCGCAAGACCCGTACATCGACTTGAAAATCACCGATGGCCAGAAGCGAACGGCCCTTCGGCAGCTCCTCACCGTCATGGAGCACCACGCGACGCTGAGCAAAAAATTTGCCGCTGTTCTGGAGCAGGCCGATGAGCGTATCCACGGTGAAAAGCTCATCGCGGCCTACGGCATCGAAGCGGCATTTGCAGAGTACACGCCCACAATGATGTGGAGGGTTCTTTCGGACATCGTTGCAGATGCCATTTCCCAGCCCGCGGAAGTGCTGAAGCGCCTGCAGAAAAACACAACCCTCCGCTTGTCCTTGACGACCAGTGGCGAGGCGGTCATGGCCTTTGCCACGCAAGCCGCAACTTGCCTGAATGCCATCCAAGAACACCAAGGCAATTACCGGTTGGATCGACCGGAGCACTACATCGAAGCGTACACGGAGCGTGGATACGTCGTAGACCGGGCATACCGCAAAGCCATCTACAGCCGGCGCACCTTGGACGAAACAGCCATCCCATCGGGCGAGGCCTTTTTAGGGGCGATGGATGCCTTGGTCGCCGCTTTGAACCGCGCATACGAGCAGCACCTGGTTGAATTGAACCGCGAATGGTTGGCGTGCTTTGCGGACCATTCGTTCGACTTTCAGGCGCTCAATCAGCCGTTACAGCGCAATTTTTATGCGGAGGAAATTGCTCCGCTTGAGCAAAAAGTGGCGGTCATCATCTCCGATGCGCTGCGCTTCGAGGCCGGCCAAGAGTTGCTCGCCGCCTTGCACCAAGACCCCAAGAACACCGCCCACATGCGGCACATGGTGGCCAACATTCCATCCAGAACGAGCATGGGCATGGCCATGTTGCTCCCCGGGGCGAAGACTTGGGATGCCGACAAAGGCGTTTTGGCCAATGGCATTGCTACTGACAGCACCAAAAGGGAGCAGGTGCTCCAATCTGAATTTACGGATTCCATCACCGTGAAAGCGAGCGATGTGTTTGCTATGAAGCAAGCCGAGCGCCGAGAGCTCTTCAAGTACGAACGGGTGTATGTGTACCACGACCGAATCGATTCGGTGGGGGACAAACGCCCTACGGAGCACCTCACGTTTGAAGCGGTGGAAGATGCAGTCGAAGATTTGAGGAAGTTGGTCGGCACCTTGCACGCCACGCTGAGTGTGTCACGCGTCATCGTCACGGCTGACCATGGATTCCTGTACAATGATCGAAAGCTTGTGGATTCGGATTTTGAGCGCCACCCGTTGGAAAATGCGCCCACAGAAGACAAACACAACCGCTGGGGGGTAACGGGGGAGCCCATCGATATGGGCACCACAGGCTATTGCATTCCGTGGTCTGCGGCAACGGGCCTCGACGCGCCATTGTATGCGGTGATTTCTTCCACCGTCAACCGCTACCGCCAGTCGGGCTCAGGCCATCAGTTCGTACACGGTGGTGGGGCCTTGCAAGAGCTCATCGTCCCGCTCATTGAGAGCAGCCGCAAACGGGAGGAGATCACCCAAAAGGTGGGCGTAACCCTGGTCAGCCCAGCGAACCTACGTGTAGTTGCGAGCAGATTGAAAGTTCACTTGCTCCAAGCCGACGCCGTAAACCAGACTTACAAATCGCGCGAGGTCACAGTGGCGCTGCACAAGGACGGAGACGCAGCCCTTTTGGTAAGCAATCAAGAGATGTTGCAACTCAATTCGACGTCTGAGAACCCCACCGAGCGCATGCATGTGCTTGAATTTACCCTCACACCTGAAGCCGCGAATGATTCCTTCGTAATCTTGAAAGTATTCGATGTGGAGGATTCTTTGAACCCCCTCGAAGAAGTTCGCATCACCAACGGCACCCTCATTACCCCCGATTTCTAATGGCATTGAAAGAAAAAATCATCGCTTCATTCGAAGGCAAAGTTGTTCGCAAGAATCTGGTTGCGTTGGTCAAAGGCAACAACCCAGTGCCTGCTTATGTGCTCGAATACCTGCTAGGGCAATACTGCGCCATTGATGATGAAGCGATCATTGAAGAGGGGGTGGAAAAGGTGAGGACCGTCATTCAAGAAAACTACGTTCACCGGTCAGATGCAGAGATTGTCAAGCACAAAATCCGCTCCAACGGCAGCCACAAAATCATCGACAAAATCAACGTGGTGCTCAACGAGCGCAGCAACCAGTACCAGGGGGAATTTGCCAACTTGGGCCTGCGCGGGGTGCCGGTCTCGGATTTTATCGTAGACCACAACCAAAAACTCCTCAGCGGCGGCGGTGTGTGGTGCATTTTGACCATGGCCTATTCCCACGAGGACGATAGCGACATGCGCTGGGTCATTGCCGATCTCAAGCCCATTCAAGTGGCCCACGTCGACTTAGAAGAATACCGCACCCAACGTGCTGCTTTCACGACGGAGGAGTGGCTCGATTTGCTCATGCACTCCATCGGCTTAAATCCCGAATTTTTCAGCCAACGCGACAAATTCATTCAGCTCTCTCGCCTCATCCCGCACGTCGAAAACAACTACAACTTCATCGAGCTCGGCCCTAAAGGCACCGGTAAGTCCCACATCTTCTCCGAGCTGTCGCCACACGGCGTCCTCGTCTCCGGAGGCGACGTTTCCAAGGCGCGCTTGTTCGTCAACAATACTGGCAATAAAATCGGACTCGTGGGGTACTGGGACGTGGTGGCTCTCGACGAGTTTGAGCAAGAAAAGGGCGGCAAACGCACCGATGGGGATTTGGTGAAGATCATGCAGAACTACATGGCCAACCAAAGCTTTAACCGTGGCAAAGACACCTACCAAGCCACGGCTTCGATGGCTTTTGTGGGCAACACGAAGCACAACGTGCCGTACATGCTCAAGCACTCGCACCTCTTCGAGTCGATACCAGAGGGCTTCATAAAAGGTGCCTTCCTGGATCGGATGCACATGTACATCCCGGGTTGGGAAGTCCGGATTCTGAAGTCTTCGGTCTTCTCAGAAGATTATGGTTTCATTGTGGACTACCTGGCCGAGCTGTTGCGTGAGCTCCGGAACCACGACTACTCGCCTTTGTTGGATGCGAAAATTGCTTTAGATGGTTCGTTGACCACTCGTGACAAAACCGCCGTTCGAAAGTCGTTTTCCGGGATGGCCAAGATCATCTACCCCCATAAGGTGCTTACCGACGACGAATTGTTGGAGTTGTTGGACTTCTGCATCGAAGGCCGCAAACGGGTCAAAGACCAATTGTACATCATTGACGAGACGTTCAAGGCTGAGCCTGTTGATTTCCAATACACAGTGAAAGCAACGGGTCAGGTTGTGGCGCCCGAAACTCTGGAAAATGCCAATTACAAGGCGGCACTCGAAGTGCAACAGGAAGAATCCGATTCGCCGGTACGGCCAGAATCACCAGTTCCCAGCCCCGCCCTCAACCTGCAGCCGCACCAAACCATTCTCAAGGACAACCAAACCGGCATCTCCTACCGAGCACTCTTTGCGGACTATTTGAAAGGCGCCACCAGCATCACTTTGCAGGATCCCTACATCCGGATGCCCCACCAATTCCGGAACCTGTTGGAGTTCTGCTTGATGCTCGCCAACAACAAAAACCCGGAGGACGAACTGGCCTTGGAAGTGGTTACCTGGAACGACGAGGAGCACATCCCGGTGTCGATACAATTTCTCGATGAGATCCAAGAAAACCTCGCCGACCTGGGCATCGCCATGACCTACCGGATGGAGCAGCATCACGACCGCTTCATCGCTGCGGACAACGGCTGGAAAATCACCCTCGGCCGCGGCCTTGACATCTTCGAGAAATACGAAGGCCGCTTCAACGTCGCTTCCCTCGACCAAACCAAGCGCAAGTGCAAGGCTTGTGAGTTGACTTACCTCAGACTGTGATGACGATAGACCAACAACTTCAGATTATTTCCGCTTCAGACTTGTCGAATTCAGATAAGTCAGGGTGTCGACTGATGACGTATGCACTTCACTTGATTCAAGAGGCTTCTGAACCACTTACATACCGAGAGCTCGTGGATCGGCTTCGAAGTGAATTCCCATTTTCTGACTTTGAGCGTCAAAGAAAGGAAGGCAAAGACTTCGAAAGGTGGGAGGTCTATTTCAACACATTCCCGATTAACTATTCTAAGGCAGGCTTCCTGATTCGTGGCAAGAACGGATGGAGTATTACGAGTGAGGGGGAGGAATTCTTGAAGAAGAATGATCCGGTTGGAATGCTTCGAGCGGCCAGAAAAGGGTTTCGGGAATGGAAAAGGGCCAACCCCAAAAAGAAGCCAGAGATTTCCACTGCAGAAGAATTGCCAACGTCTTACCGCATTTGGTTGATGGCTCCTGGAGAAGGTGCGAACATGTGGGACGCCTTTCTGTCGAATAATGAAATAAGCATTGGTTGGGACGACGCAGGAAACCTATCCTTGTTGCCAACGCGTAAGGCGTGCACACAGAAAATCAATAACCTATTTGATGACGGCAAAAACCACAGCAACATTGGAAGGTGCCTTTGGGAGTTTGCTCACAAAATGAGCCCAGGGGACATCCTGGTCATGAAGGAGGGGAGGACATCTTACATAGGAATTGGCGTTGTGATGTCTCACTACATGTGGGACGATGAGGCTCCTCGACACAAGAGCATTCGAAAAGCAAAGTGGGTCAAGACCGGCCGATGGTCCGTTGAGGGAATGATTACTCAAAAGACCTTGACGGATGTGAGTCCTAAGAAGTATCCTGATTATAAAGAGAAGCTAGAGGCGACTTTTGGATTGGACTTCGATCAAGTGCGAAAGGCGGCATTCGAAGATGGGATTGAGGAAGA
>DNWN01000011.1:0-6598 GCA_003507115.1 Cryomorphaceae bacterium
AGGTGAATGTCCGTGTAGCCCTGACCGCTGTGCAGCGACTGTCCCAAAATGTAGTAGCCCGCATTGTCGCCGCCGAGGTCCAATTTGGCATCAAAAATGGCCAGGTAGCACAGGAGAAAACCCAAGGCAATCCAGAGGTCCGATTTGGTAAAGGGAAGTCGCTTCATAGATCCGAAGGTACGGGGGCTATAAGGGCCAAACAAGTCCTCCCACTCCGTTCGATAATGGGCAGCTGACACTCGGAGAAAGGCCAGTAGAAATGCCTCGCCATTTAATTCCTACCATTTTAGTAGGATATTATATCTTTGCCAACCATGCAAACGGCCCACATCCTTTTACTCTGCGTTTATGGCACGGTAGTTTTGGCGCTTTTTTCCAAGCGCATCAAGCCCGTACACGCCTTTGGGGCGGGTGGTTTGTTTCTCGTCCTATTTGGCTATACCTCCGCATCTGAACTCCTCGGGACCCTCACTACGCCGTCCCTCCTGATCCTCTTTCTTTTGATGATTTTGGCGGGGGCCGTGCAATCTCGGCTCGGGTTGGCCCAAGCCCTGCAACGTTGGACGCAGCACGCCACCCCTCGTGGCTTTTTGCTTCGCATATTAACCCCTACCGCACTCTTGTCCGCGGTGCTCAATAACACGGCCGTGGTGGCCCTACTCATGGGACCTGTTCGTCAATGGGCGATTCGCAATCGGCAGTCCCCATCAACCTACCTCATGCCCTTGGCCTTTGCCGCCACCCTCGGCGGAATGCTCACCGTCATTGGTACCTCCACCAACTTGGTTCTCAACGGCCTGCTGGAGGAGAACGGCTTGAAAATTTTACATACCACGGATTACCTCCTTCCCGGCCTTGGTGTTGTGATGGTCGGGGTACTCGCCATGGCAGGCTTGGCGGGGCGTTTTCTCCCAAAACACGCTGTAGAAAGTGCAGAAAAGTCCCGAGAATACACCGTGGAGACTCGCGTCTTAACGCAGAGCCCCTTCACGGGCAAATCCGTCCAAGAAGCCGGCCTCCGGCAAGTCCATGGCCTCTTTTTAGTCGAAATCGTTCGCGGCCAACGCCTCATCGCCCCGGTCAGCCCCACAGAAATCCTGGAGGGGGGTGACCGGCTGTTTTTTGCGGGTGCCCTGGATGCCGTGCGCGACCTGACCCGCTCCAATTCGGGGCTAGCCCTTCCACAAGAGGAACTGACCCAAGGTGCGGCGAATTCCGCCTTGGTTGAAGTGATGATCCCACCCGGTAGCGATTTGGTCGGGGCCCAAGTGCGCGGCTCCCAGTTCCGCCAGCGCTATGATGCCGCCATCGTTGCGGTACATCGCCGCGGTGAGCGTATGCAGGGTCGAATTGGGGACATTATCCTACAAGCGGGGGACTTACTTCTACTCATTGCAGGTGCGCGCCACGACGAACTGATGGCCGATTCCAAGCATGTATATAGCTTGACAACCCAAGCCCCTCTTCAACCCTTGACCCCTGCCAAACGAGGAATTCTCGCCCTCGGCATTTTGGGTTTTGCCGCGAGCTACGCCCTAGGACAGGTAGATTTTTTGACCATGCTCCTAGGATTTGCAGGGACTTTAGCCGCGGTGGGATGGCTCGGATGGGGGGACTTCAAAAAATCCCTGGATTGGGAACTCATGGTCATTTTGATGTGTGCCCTTGGATTTTCCAAAGCCTTGATGGCCTCGGGACTGATGGATGACCTTTTTGTCCTCCTCCCCGCCGCCACGTCTCTTTCTGCCTTTACTTGGGTGTTCCTCATCTTCGGAGTCACCACGGTCCTGACCAACTTGATGACCAATGTGGCGGCTGTTGCCCTCATGTTCCCCGTGGTCGCTGTATGCATCACTAGCCAGCCCGAACTCAGTGCCCTGCACGGCTTCCTCGCTCTGGCCTTTGGGGCCTCCAACGCGTTTTTAACACCCTTCGGCTACCAAACCAACCTCATGGTCATGGGTCCAGGGGCCTACCAATCGCGGGATTACCTGCGTTTTGGGGCCTGGATTACGTTGATTTATTCCGTGGTTATTCTCACGTATTTATTTTTCCTGTAAGCCATGAAATCCTCCGAACACGTCGTACGACAATCATACCAAATTGGGCCTTCTAACCGCGAAAAAGCCCTGGGCCAACGAGGGCAAGTCCTTTGGTTCACGGGGCTGAGCGGCAGCGGCAAAAGCACCCTCGCCAACGATCTCGAAGTACAGCTTCATGCCCAAGGCCGCCACACCTTCTTGCTCGACGGAGACAACCTACGACATGGCCTCAATGGAGACCTCGGCTTCAGCGAGGCGGACCGTACGGAAAACATTCGCCGGGTAGCCGAGGTAGCTAAACTCATGGCTGACGCCGGCCTCATCGTTTTGACCGCCTTCGTGAGCCCTTTCGCCGCGGACCGCGAAAAAGCACGCAGCATCGTCGGCACGGAGCGATTTGTCGAAATCTACGTAGACTGCCCCCTGGAGGTCTGCGAATCCCGTGACGTCAAGGGCTTATACGCCAAGGCGCGTCAAGGCTTAATCCCAGATTTCACGGGCATCTCCTCCCCTTTTGAAGCCCCTGCACAGCCCGACGTCCACGTGCGGACGGATCTGAACTCTTTGACGGAATGCCGTCAAACCATCCTTGCATTTTTACACTCATGATTTACGACCATCTCGATGAATTGGAGGCCGAAGCGATGTACATCATTCGCGAGGTCTATGCGCAATTCGAAAATCCGGGCATCCTCTTTTCGGGGGGCAAAGACTCTATTGTGGTGAGCCATTTGGCCCGAAAAGCCTTTGCTCCCGCCAACCTCCCTTTTCCCCTGGTACACGTCGACACCGGACATAATTTTCCGGAGGCCATCGCTTTCCGCGACGCCTTTGTCGAGAAAATGCACACCCGCCTGATTGTTGGGCTGGTCCAAAACTCGATCGACCGCGGTAGCGTCCAAGAGGAGACAGGCATGGCAGCGAATCGCAACCGTTTGCAAACGACTACGCTTTTGGAAACCATTGAAGCCCACCAATTTGACTGCTTGATGGGGGGTGCACGCCGCGACGAGGAAAAGGCCCGTGCCAAAGAGCGCTTCTTCAGCCACCGCGACGATTTTGGCCAATGGGACCCCAAGAACCAACGCCCCGAACTCTGGAACCTCTTCAACGGCAAAAAGCGCCCAGGCGAGCACTTCCGCGTTTTCCCTATTTCCAACTGGACGGAGATGGATGTTTGGCACTATATCCGACGCGAAAACATCGAGCTTCCCGAGCTCTACTTTGCCCGCCCTCGGCAGGTCATTTGGCGCAGCAATTCCTGGATTCCTGTCAGCGATTTTATCACCCTGCGCCCCACCGAAGTGCCCCAAGAAAAAATGGTGCGCTTCCGCACCCTGGGGGACATCACAATTACCGGGGGACTTGAATCCCACGCCTCCGAATTGGACGATGTGATCCGCGAAATCGAAACCTCCCGCCAAACAGAACGCGGCAACCGCGAGGACGATAAGCGCAGCGAGAACGCCATGGAAGAACGCAAAAAAGAAGGCTATTTCTAAGCCCTGATACGATGATGAACCTACTACGATTTACCACGGCTGGCTCCGTCGATGACGGAAAATCCACCCTCATTGGCCGCTTGCTTTTTGACTCCAAAAGCGTCTTCATCGACCAAATGGAAGCGGTCGAAAAAAGCTCTCAGCGCAAGGGCTTGGAGCGCATCGATTTTAGCCTCTTGACCGACGGCTTGAAAGACGAGCGCGAGCAGGGCATCACCATTGACGTGGCCTACCGGTATTTTGCCACGCCAGCCCGCAAGTTTATCATCGCGGATACCCCGGGCCACATCCAGTACACCCGCAACATGGTGACGGGGGCCTCCACGGCGGATGCGGCGCTGATTTTGGTGGACGCCCGCCATGGCGTGGTGGAGCAGACCCGCCGACACAGCTTTTTGGCCGGTCTATTGGGGATTCCCAATATCATGGTTTGCATCAACAAAATGGATTTGGTGGACTTTTCCGAGGAAGCCTACCAAGCCATTGTCGAAACCTATGCCTCGGTCCAAGCGGCTGCAGGCCTTCAGCACGTCGCATTTATCCCCATTTCGGCCCTCTTGGGCGACAATGTCGTCGACCCAAGCCCCCACATGCCTTGGTATGCGGGGCCGACCTTGCTTCGCCATCTGGAGACAGTGGAAGTGGCACGCCCAGAAGCCACGAGCGATTTCCGCTTCCCGGTTCAGACGGTGATTCGGCCCCACTCCGATGCCCACCATGATTTTCGAGGATACGCCGGGCGCGTGGCTTCGGGTCAGATCCGCGTAGGGGATGTGGTTAGCGTTCAGCCTTCTGGACTACAAAGCCATGTGGACCAAATCCTCCTCGGGGACACCTCCTTGACGGTAGCCCACACCGGCCAATCGGTAGCCATTACCTTGACCGAAGACGTCGACATTTCCCGGGGAGACACCCTCGTGGCGGGGGCCGCGCCGCGCCTTGAATCAAGCCCCCAAGCCACCTTGTGCTGGCTGGACAACCAGGCGCAACGCCCCGGAGCCAAGTACATCATCCGCCATGGGAGTGCCGATGCGCGGGCGATGATCAGTCAGGTAGATGGGGTATTGGACATCCTCGCCTTGGAATTCCAGGCGCCTGAAGGTCCGCTCAGCACCAACAGCATTTCGCAAGTACAGCTGAAAACAACCAAGCCCTTGGTCATGGACGCCTACCGCCAAAATCGCATTACCGGTTCATTTATTCTCGTCGACGAAACGTCCGGTGCCACGGTTGCGGCCGGAATGCTGAACTAACGCCATGGCGCAAGAGAATAAAACGCAACCTACTACCCTGCCCGTCACAGAATTTTTGGGGGCCATGGCGCACGCCGGTCGCCGCGAAGATGCCCTGCAGGTGCATGCCATGATGCAGCGAATTTCGGGCCATCCAGGACGCATGTGGGGGGCCAGCATCGTCGGCTACGGCGACATGCGCTACCGCTATGCCACCGGCCGCGAAGGGGATTGGTTCTTGCTGGGCTTTTCCCCTCGAAAAACCTCCCTTTCCCTCTACCTCTGTTTGGGGGGGCTGGAGCAGTTCGGGGCGTACTTAGACCGATTGGGCAAGCACAAAACCGGAGCAGGGTGCTTGTACATCAACAAACTCGCCGATGTGGATTTGGCCGTGTTAGAAGAATTGATGGTCGCCACCATGGCCCATGTGAAGGCGCTAGATATCCGAATAAAGTAGTGCTACAAGGCGGTGCTGTAGCGGCCCGCCAAGCGGTGGAAGGCCTCGGTCAACTGCTGCGTGACGTTGGAACCGCGGCGGTTTTGGAGCACGCGACCATCCACTTCTACGACGGGGGTCAATTCGCCCATGGAACCGGTTCCAAAGGCTTCGTCGGCGGCGTAGAGTTCGGTCAGGCTCAGGTTGCGCTCCACACAGCGAATGCCCAACTCGGCGGCCAGTTCGATCACGAGCGCGCGGGTAATTCCATGCAAGCAGGCATCGGCATGCGGCGTGAGCAAAACGCCGTCCTTCACCATAAAAATGTTGGTGCCGTTCATCTCTGCGATAAAGCCCAAGTTGTCGAGCATCAAGGCATCGTCCACGCCGGCATGGTTGGCCTGAATCTTAGCCAAGATATTGTTGATCAGATTGTTGTGGTGGATTTTTGAATCCACGTGCATGGGGCTGTTTCGGCGGATGGCCGAGGTCACGATGCGAACCCCTTTCGCGTTGTCGTAGACGGGTGGCTTCCATTCGGCGAGCACAATCAGGGTACATCCTTTCTGGTTCAGGCGGGGATCCATGCCCGAGGTGATTTTTTCGCCGCGCGTCAGCGTGAGCCGAATGTGCGTATCGTGCGTCATCCCATTCGCCTTCAAGGTCGCCTTAATCGCATCCGTGATGAATTCGCGGCTAGGGATGTGGGCAAAGGCCATCGCTTGGGCCGAATCCATCAAGCGGTCCAAATGGCGGTCCAAGCAAAAGACGCCCTCTTGGTAGACGCGCATTCCTTCCCAAACGGCATCGCCACCCTGAACGGCGCTATCAAAAACGGACACTTTGGCCTGGTCGCGCGGCACCAGGCCATCGCCTACCCAAACTTGGATTTCGGCATTTCGGGGATCGTAGGATTGTAGCATATCAAAGGGCTAAACGGTGTGAGTATAAGGTTTCATAGTAGGGCAGCGCTTCGGCTTCCACCTCGGCATAGCGGCCCGTTAAAGGTTCTCCCAGGTCATTTGCCGGACCAAATCCCGTACTCGCATGCACCTGGCTGTACCAATGCGGCCACCAAGGGCCATCGTAGGGCTTGGGGCCCGCAGGCCATTGAAGCATTTCCGCATGGAAAGGTATGCCTAGAGCCGCACAAATCTTTGGGAAGGTCTCCGCTGGATTCGCCAGCATTTCATCGCTGTCCACCAGGATTTTGGGGGCCGTGAATCCTTGAATCTGGGCCCATTGGGCTACCTGCTCTTGGATACCAATATCGTCCAGGTTAACCTGTGGCCACACTTTGGCAAAGGACCGAATAACCTTCCGCGGATGACGAATCCAAAAAATATGCGCCGCCTCCGACGCCCAGTCCCAGGGCATATCCACCAT
>DNWN01000011.1:6731-9673 GCA_003507115.1 Cryomorphaceae bacterium
TCATCCACCACCTGGCAGCCTGGACGCTGCGCAAACGCATACAGCAATGCGGTACTAATGTTGCGCGGACCAGAAATGGCGTGAAGGATGCGGGGCATGGCACAATGTTACGAAGGGATTTGAGGATAAAATCGCTCACGGAACAAGACGTGGCCTTTATTGCGTCTACTTTTATGGAATGGTAACAATGCCCAGAGTTTGTGTAGTCATGGGGGATGATCGTCCGGTCATTACGGGTGATCGTGCAAAAAGCAGCTATTCCAGCTTAGCCTACGAAATAAACAGACGATTTTGCGAAAAAAAAGGGTGGGATTTTCGGTACGAGAAATATTCACTCCCAAAAAGACCCTGGGGGGTATGGCAGGCCTATTCTCGAGAAGTGAGTGAGCACCGAGCTCCGACCTGGATTAAATTATTAGCGATTCACTCCGCACTCCAGCTAAGCTATGACTATGTTATCTGGATTGATAGCGATTGTATTTTCTACAGCCACGACCGTCCTTGGGAGGGTATACTTGAAAAGTTTATCAACCCGGATTTACACTTGATAGGTTGGCTAGATCAACCTTTTCATACCGATAAATTTTGTGCGGGGTTTTTTGTCCTTCGTAATTCTGAAGAGTCGAAAAATATGCTGAAAACCATTTGGTTAAAGTCTTCCAAATTTTCCTGGGCTTTCCCTTATGAGCAATATGAATTGAATTCTTATTTATCTGAATCTCCTGCCTCTTTCTTCTTGTTTCTTGATGAACCCATGTTCCAGCTAATGAGTTCAGATCAGTATTTACTTCATGTTGCAGGCTTTGAACACCAAAAACGCGTACCAAGCTTTTTAAAATGGTTTGACGACCATTCGCATCCACCTCTGCCTGAAAAAACGGAAAATCATGTATTCTGCAATCTAGATGTGGATGCATACGATAAAACCCTCAGTAACTCGCCCTTACGTGCATCCCAATTAGTCCAAAGAGAATTTTGGGGACTCCTGCAGCGTGGCCGGCAAAAGTTAAAAAGGTTGTATCATCAATTTAAGTAAGGATACGTCATGCCCTTGTAAAAAGGATGCATTGGCCCGCTCTAGCTTCGACTCGAAATCCTGATTTGAGAATTTTTTCCTCTAATCGAGCCTGTCCATCTGCTCCGTATAAATGGGGGTGGAATTCCATGATGATGCTTTGAAGCTTTTCCGGGAAATAAGGAGGAACATCCTCCAAAATACTTTCACCACCTTCGATGTCGACAATCAAAACTTCAGGATCAAAGTCAAAGTCTCTCCGAATTGACCTTAGATCCCAGGTGTTTCCTGGCAAATCATCCCTAAGCTCCCAAATCCCGCGCCCATCTAATTCACTGCCTTCCGTTTGAAACTGTCCTACATAAATGTTTTCTCCGTTTTCAACGGGAAATACGAATCCTGTGACTCTTTGAAGTTGGTCAACTGGGGGCCACATTTCGGTTGAGATTTCAACTAAGCGTTCGGATGCTTCGAAACTAAGAACTCGTCCATTTGGACCAACTTTATGACTAATAATTTGAGCCAAAACACCAATTGAGCCCCCCATTTCTAACACCTTCATCCCAGGTTTGAGCACCTTTTTTATGAGCTGTCTTTCGTCTTGCTCATACTCCCCATTCTTCAGCCAATATTTCGTTCCAAAATTCAAGGGCATCCCCCGAACGGGCACATGCACTCCGTCGAGATTAACTTGAATCGGCCAATAGGATTCCGGCACCAATGCCTTCAGAAGTCTCCGACGAATTTGTGGAATGAGGTGTTGCACGGCACAATGTTACGAAGGGAATCCCTGCCGCGTTTTACCCCTGCGCGTCTTTTTTCTGCCCGTATTTATTCATGCGGGTTCCACATGCCGGGCAGGTCGATCCCCCGAACATAGCCTCTTCATAGTCCCTGGGTGTCCGAACGCGCGATTGCTACTTCCCACAATTTGGACAGTAGACCGCCCTCAGATTGATGCCATATTTCTGGGCGGGAGGAAACACCAATGCCATCGCCGTGCAATGCCAATTCTTCATAACGGTCACTATGAAGTACTCCACGCAACGCAAAAAAAAAAACCCGGCGCTTTTCAGCGCCGGGTTCGTTGGTGGGCAATACAGGATTCGAACCTGTGACCCCCGCCCTGTCAAGGCGATGCTCTAAACCAACTGAGCTAATTGCCCGGGGACGGCAAATGTACGAGCAAACTCAGAAATGCAGAATAACCCAAAACCAATCTTGTGAATCTTTGTTAGAGATTTATCTATGATGGAAAAACTGCTTGATTCGGAAGCCATTCGCTGGAGAGACCCCTCCTTCTTTGGAGAGGAACGCCTCGTCCAAGCGGCTTTGCCATTCCTCAAGCGGTTGGTGGTCGAGTTACTCGAAATGAGCACCTTGCCTCTTCAGTACCACGAAAAACGCGCCCTCATTACAGTTCGACAATTGTCCGATATGCCCGGCTGGGTCATGCCCCACTGGGAAGATGGCTACCATTGTTTGCGTACCCTTCATTTGTTTTGGGAGCGCAATTCGGCGCACCAAGCTTTTGACGACAACCAGGATGCCTGGACGTCGTGGCTCTTCGCCTTCACCTTTTTTGAATTAGTCGAGAGCAAGCGCCAGGATGTCGATGTCGCCTTCCAAACGCAATTGAAATACCTCTGGAATTAATCTAGATCCGATCCGATGTACGTCACGGATTGCCACTCGGTGGATAGTTCCGCACTTTGCACGCGTCGGTAGAGGTTTTCCCGAATATTGTACCAAAACATGTTGTAATCCGCGCGGTGGTAATCTTCCCATCGGAAGAACCATCCTAGGGGGCCGCGCAAGCGTTCGATGCGCAGGGTTCCTTGATCAATTCGGGCACTCACCCCGTGGCGCAAAAGGACCTTTCCATTGGAATAGAGCGCCCCCATGTGCTGGTAGCGGCGGCTGCGTT
>DNWN01000122.1 GCA_003507115.1 Cryomorphaceae bacterium
TCCGAGAAGCTGCCGACGGCCACGCCTGCTAGGCCTTCGAGAACTCCGGCGCGCTTGAGGCCCCAGAACATGCGGTCGAGGTGGTAGCGGTATTCGTCCAAGTCTTCCAAGGCCAGAATACAGCCCTGTAGGTTGGGAAAGCTGGGGGAGCCCAGCATGGAGTACAATACTGAGAGGTTGCCGCCCACAAGGGGACCTTCTGTGTGGCCCGGGCGCTGAAGGCTGTGTGCGGGGGCGCTCAGGACATGGGGCGTTCCGCGGAGGAGATCGGCCAAACTTTCCAGACTTTTTGGGGTGCTGGTGGGGAGCTGGATGGGCATCCAACTGTGCACGGCGCAGAGGCCTTGCTGGAAGGCGTGGCCCAAAAGCAGGGTGAAGTCGCTGAAGCCGATGAGCCACTTGGGCTGGGCGCGCAAGGCGTTCCAGTCGATGGCGTCGACCATGCGGACCGCTCCGTATCCGCCCCGAATGCTCCAGATGGCCTTCACCTCCGGGTGTGCGATGGCCCAGTTGACGTCGGCCGCTCGGGAGGCGTCGTCGCCACCAAACTGATGGTCGCGGGCGCCCAAATTGGGTGCGCGAAAGGGCGTGAAGCCTTGGGCGCGGATCCACGATTCGGCCTGTTCAATCACAGAAGCCTCTCCAAAGCGAGAAACGGAGACCAATGCGATGCCATCGCCGGGCGCTAAAAAGGGGGGAGAAAGGGATTCTGCCATAGAACGAAACCAAGGTACAGCCCTTTGTACTTTTGTAGCACATGAAGTCCTACAAACGTTCCACGATTACCGCTGCGCTGCCCTACGCCAATGGTCCCATCCACATTGGGCACTTAGCGGGATGTTACCTGCCTGCGGACATCTATGTGCGCTACCTCCGCCTGAAAGGGGAAGAGGTGGCTTTTGTCTGTGGATCGGACGAGCACGGTATGGCGATTACCATGAAGGCCCGAAAAGAGGGCGTCACCCCCCGCGAGATTGTGGACCGCTACCATGAGATGATGCGGGATGCGCTGGCAGGATTTGGCGTTCAGTTTGACATTTACTCGCGGACATCGTCGCCCAAGCATGCGGAGGTGGCGAGCAATTTTTTCCAAACGCTCTACGAAAAAGGGGTGTTTGAAGCGCGTGAAACGGACCAGTACTACGATCCCGAAGCGGAGCAATTTCTAGCGGACCGCTACATCACGGGCACCTGCCCCAAGTGCCAAGCACCCGGGGCCTACGGCGACCAGTGCGAGAAGTGTGGGTCTACCCTGAATCCCACCGATTTGATCAACCCGACGTCGACGCTCTCGGGCTCGGCTCCGGAGATGCGCAAGACGACCAATTGGTTCTTGCCTTTGGACAAGTTGGCGCCTGAATTGCGCACCTACATCGAGTCCCACCCCGAATGGAAGTCCAACGTCTACGGCCAGTGCAAGTCTTGGTTGGATGCCGGCGATGGCCTGCAGCCCCGAAGCATGACCCGCGACCTCGACTGGGGCGTTCCCGTTCCCGTGGAAGGCGCCGACGGCAAGGTGCTGTACGTGTGGTTTGACGCGCCCATCGGTTATATCACGGCCACCCAAGAGCTCTTTGGGGCCGATTGGGAAAAATGGTGGAAGGATGAGGACACCCGCTTGGTGCACTTCATCGGCAAGGACAACATTGTCTTCCACTGCCTGATTTTCCCGGCTATTTTGATGCAGCACGGTGGGTATATTTTGCCCCAGGATGTGCCTGCGAATGAGTTTTTGAACCTGGAGGGGGAGAAGCTTTCCACGTCCCGAAACTGGGCCGTTTGGCTGCACGAATACCTCGCCGAATTCCCCGGCAAGCAAGATTCGCTCCGCTACGCCTTGTGCGCCACCATGCCCGAAACCAAGGACAACGACTTCACCTGGGCCGACTTCCAGCAGCGCAACAACTCGGAGCTGGTGGCCATTCTGGGCAACTTGGTCAACCGCGTGATGGTCCTGAACCACAAGTTCTGCGAGGGCTTGGTGCCCGCCGCAGGCTCCGCCCCCGAGGACCTAGAGGCCCTGGCGGCTATTGCCCAGCAATCGGCCAAAGTCTCGGCGGCCTTGGACGCTTACCGCTTCCGCGAAGCCTTGACCGAAGCCATGAATCTGGCCCGTGTGGGCAATAAGTACTTGGCGGATGCCGAGCCTTGGAAGGTGGTCAAGTCGGATCCCACTCGCGCCGCGGAGATCCTGGGTACGGCGACCCAAATCATGGCTGCGCTCGGCGTGGTCTTTGAACCCTTTCTGCCCTTTAGTGCGGCGAAAATTCGCGCCATGCTGGGGATGGGGTTGGCAGATTGGTCGCTCTTGGCTGGGACGCGCTTAGTTCCGGCCGGTCAAACCCTGTCAGAGCCCGCCCTTTTGTTTGAAAAAATCGAAGATGAAGCCATGGACGCCCAGCGCGCCAAACTCGTCAAACCTTCCGAAACTGACTCTCAGCCTATGGAAACGCCTGCTATCCCCGCCATCGCGGCCAACATCGACTACGATCAATTTGCTGGATTAGACCTCCGAGTGGCCACCATTCTAGACGCCATCAAGGTGCCCAAAGCCGACCGCCTGCTTCAATTGACCCTGGACACCGGTGTCGATCGACGCACGGTTTTGTCGGGCATTGCAGAACACTTTACGCCCGAAGAGGTGGTCGGTCGTCAGGTAGTGCTTTTGGCGAATTTGGCGCCGCGCACCATCCGCGGGGTGGAATCGCAAGGCATGATCCTCATGGCCGAAAATCCCGAAACAGGAAAGTTGGAATTTCTTCAGCCGGGCGTTGCATTGCCGGCTGGGGCGACGATCAGGTGATACGGTTGCCATTTGGCCCCGTAGTTCAACGGATAGAATAGACGTTTCCTAAACGTTTGATCCAGGTTCGATTCCTGGCGGGGCTACAACTCGAAAGAGTTTTTCAGGAATTAGACCGAGGATCTTGGCAACTGATTTTGGACAAGACTATGAACAAAAAGTAATTGGCAAAAAGTTGAAATTGTAAGACCTTGCTTAGATCCAAATGACCGACACCTCCCACCACGATGCGCGCATCGCGCAAATGACCTTCGCATCCATCTACCCGATGTATGTGACCAAAGTGGTGAAAAAGGGCCGAACGGAAGCCGAACTCCGCGCCGTCATCTCCTGGCTGACGGGCTATGACGAAGTGGAATTGGACGCGCACAGGGAGGCGAAGACGACGTTTGAGGACTTTTTTGCTGGCGCCACCCTGAATCCCAACGCCTCGCTGATCAAAGGAGTAATCTGCGGGTACCGCGTGGAGGAAATCACCAATGCCCTGACGCAGCAGGTGCGCTACTTGGATAAGCTGGTGGATGAATTAGCCAAAGGCCGCCCCTTGGCCAAAATTCTTCGCTCAGCCGCCCCGTGAACTAATGCGATGACTGATTGTTAAGTAATTGATAGTCAGTAATTTTTCGATTATGAATTGGAGGCAGCACTTTTTTACCACCGCATTTCGCAACCGGGTAGGCACCGCTACCCTTTATGCTGCAATCGCCCTGTTTGCGGTGCATTTGGCCTTGACAGAAATGGCGCCGTGGTTTCCCTCCTTGCAAGGATGGGCTTTGCTCGCCCACCCGATCCAAGCCATCTACACCCCCTTCTCGCTCTTATTGATTTACGAGGCCTACCTGCTTATCTACTACCTGCGGAAGTCTACGACCATTTACATCGGCAAGCAGTATGAAATCATGACCTTGATTCTCATTCGGAGCATTTTCAAGGATCTAAGCCAGTCGGACTTGGCGTCCCGTTCGGTGGCGGAATGGTGGCAATTGGACCTAATGCGCGACTTGGGGACTGTGGTGGTGGTATTCGGCTTGATTTACCTGTTTTACCGCATTAGCGGGATGTACGCACCACATTCAGTAGAAAAAGACGAGGAGCAGCTTATTGGCCCAAAACTCCAAGGCTTCGTGCGGGCGAAGGAGTCCCTGTCAGTGGCCCTGTTGGCCGTCTTTGTCGTATTAAGTGTCTACAGTTTGGTGACGTGGTTGGGCCCTGTCTTGGGATGGTCGATGGCCGGAACGGTGGATGTCAACCACATCTTTTTTGATACGTTCTACACCTTCCTCATCATGAGCGATGTCTGCATCTTGCTCTTCACGCTGCTCTATACGGACGATTTTCCCGTGATTATCCGGAATTCCAGCTTTGTGGTGTCCACCATCTTGCTAAAACTCTCCTTCACAGCGCAACCAGGCATGGCCCAAATTCTCTTGATTTCGGGGATCGCCTTTGGGGTAATCATGCTTTGGTTTTCCGATGCCTTTGATCGCCTCGGCCGAACAAAAAAGTAGTCGGGTTTTAACCTAGGCTTTTCGCTCTGAGAGCCAAGAGTCGAGGCTCCAACGACCGGGGCCAAGGAGCAATACGGCCAAGAAGGCCAGCGCATAAAGCAAGGCATGTTCTTTGTCGGCCAAAGGGTCCGAGCCATGTGCCACAAAGGCAGCCACCAACATAGTGAAAGCGGCGGGTGCCGCCATCCAGCGCGTTTTGAAGCCCACCAAAATGAGCGCCGGAGCAATGAGTTCTCCCAAAATGGTCAAGGCTAGGGAGACGGTCGTTCCCAGACCCATAAAGTCCATAAACTTCACCGGCTCATCGGCCGCCAATGCCTGGCTCAGCCGTTCGTATTTCGCCCAACCATGGGGAATCATCAAAAAGGAGGTGCCTGCGCGCAGCAGAAATAAGCCCAATGCGTGTGTCATGGGCACGAATATAGGCGACGTCTTAATTGTTCGGCGCACCGGCCGCGATCCACTTTTCCAGCTGTTGGATTTGGCAGTCGGTCAGGGCGTTGCCATTCGGAGGCATCGCGGCAAAACCACTTTGGTGCTTGACCGCTCCCAAGAGGCGGTTGTTGCCCGTCGCGGCTACCACGCCGGCATGCGAGTCCAGTTGTACATAGGCGGAAGGGGTCGTTCCATTGTGGCAGCCTACGCAGAAATTCTGCAGCATGGGTTGAATGGTGCCACTAAACGTAAAGGCGGTGGTGTCACAGCCTGATTCACAGGAGTTGTTTTGCGCGCCTTGTTGAATCCAAGTTTTGATGAGTTGGATTTGGGCTGCGGTCATACTAGCAGGGGGAGGCGGCATGATTTTGTCGGGATCCGTTTCGACGAGGACTTCATACAACTCGCTGTTGTTGGGTTGGCCAGCCTTCACGTCTCCAGTATTTATAATCGTTGAGTAGGACGTTAGGACTACCCCGTCTTGAGCTGAAGCCGCATCGTGGCAGCCGCTCATGGCACAACTCGATGCAATCAAAGGCAAGATGTCTTGCTGGAAATAGACCGTGTCCGGATCGCAGATCCGCCCGCCTTGGCCCGTGGTATCAATCGGATTGGGATCGATCGGGTTCAAGGGCTCATGGGTGCAGCGCACCGTTAAGAGTCCTGCGATTAGCA
>DNWN01000087.1 GCA_003507115.1 Cryomorphaceae bacterium
GGATTGTTGTCAAAGAGGTCTATACTGGATTGAACGCCATAAATGCCTGACAAGGCCGTACTTTCTCCTTTCCAGGTAATCCCCACTCGGGGGGAAGGGACTAAGCTCAACGTGGCATCGAGGGAGTCCCCTTCCATCGCAAACTGCCAGCGACCCGATTGTACCGCGGGAATTTGGCGCAGCTGGGATGTACTGGATTGCACCTTGGAAGCTTGAAAAGGCAATCCCGTAGGAATCCACGGCAGGCGTTCTATCCCTGTGGGATTGAGTGACAACGAGGCGGGCCAGCTTCCCATGGCATTTCGGACAATCCAGATTCGATGTGGTTCTTCGACCGTACCATACTCACTGCTGCGTATCCAGTTGTCCAAACGAACCGTCACCGCGGCCCCGAAAGGTTTGCCCAGGGTATCCACCTCAAAATGCACCGCCTCGGGGCCAAACGTAAAGAATCCCCTTTCTTGTAAAAATCTAGAAACCCGTCGTCTTTCCGCATCGAGATGCTCCATGTGCAAGGGGGTCTCGCCCTGAAGCAGGGTGCTGCTTGATTGGAGAGCCTCAAGGTAGGGTTCGACCCCCGGGCCCATGCTGAAGTACTCCACAGAAGCAACCGTGGTAATTTGGCCCGGAGCAAGGGAGTAGGTCAGGGTCGCCCCGCGCCGGGAGGTATGGAGGTCATAGGATGCCTCCGGGTAGAAATAGCCCTTCTGCTTGAGGCGAAGTGTGAGTTGTTCTAGGTCTTTTTGCGCTAAGGTGGAGTCCCACAACACGGGTCGCTCCCCAATGCGCCGCAGCCAGTTGGCATAGCCAGAGAAATTTCCAGGTCGGGCTTGCTGGTAGAGCCAGACATAGGGAAAGGTGCCAAATACGTTGGTATTGGGCCGAATTTGGAGGACTTCCGTGTAAGCTTCATCGTCGGTCGGGCGTTGGTCTAGGGTGACCAAAACTCGCCGTATCCACGGGTCGTCTAAGTGCTTTTGGGGTTGGCAGCTCGCTAGGGTGGCAAGGAGGCCAATCGCTGAGAGGAGGTGATTACGCCCCATGCAATTGGGCAATCATACCAATGGGGTCCGGGGCCTTGAAAACGGCATTGCCCGCGACCAGGACGTCGGCTCCCGCCGCTTTGAGGTCAGCGGCATTTTGGGCATTGACCCCGCCGTCGATTTCAATTTTGGCTGCGCTTCCCGCTTCGTCGAGCATGCGGCGCAGTTGGCGCACTTTCTCGTAAGTCTGTGGAATGAAGGACTGTCCGCCAAATCCAGGATTCACACTCATGAGGCAGAAGAGGTCGGCGTCGTGGAGCACTTCGGAAACGGCCGAAACGGGCGTGTGGGGGTTCAGGGCCACCCCGGCAAGCATGCCCTCCGCGCGAATGGCTTGGAGGGTGCGGTGGAGGTGGGTCGAGGCTTCGATGTGTACGGTGAGCACATGGGCACCGGCGGCCTTGAATTCTTGGATGTAGCGTTCGGGCTGGACGATCATGAGGTGCACATCCAAGGGCTTCGTCGCATGGCGGTGGATGGCCTCCACCACCGGCAAGCCGAAGGATAAATTCGGTACAAAAACGCCATCCATGATGTCTACGTGAAACCAAGCTGCCTCGCTGGCATTGATCATCTCCACATCGCGTTGGAGGTTGGCAAAGTCGGCGGAGAGGACGGAGGGAGCAATCATGGCTGGGGATTTTTGCCAAAATTAGGCCCAATTGACCGAACTTGGCCCCATGCAAACCTCCCCTTCGGTCTTATCCAAAAATCAACGCAGCCAGGTGCGCGCCCTGTGGCGCAAAAAAGGCCGCGAAACGGCCGAGCAGTTTCTCGTCGAATCCCCCAAAGCCATCGCCGAATTCCTAGAGGAGGGCTGGCCCCTGATCACCCTGTATCGCAATCCGCAGGGGCCGATGTCGGACCACCCAAAAGCCGTCGAAATTCCCCCCCGCGAGCTAGCTGAATTATCCACCCAGGAAAGTCCCCAGGGCGTCTTGGCCATCTTTGGCCACAAATCCCTCACGCCGACGCAAGGGGGCTGGGTTTTGGTTTTGGACCGGGTGCAAGACCCTGGAAATGTCGGCACCCTTCTGCGCCTGGCGGATTGGTTTGGCGTCGATTACGTGGCGCTACCCCCGGGTACGGCGGAGGTATTCAATCCCAAAGTCATCCAGGGGTCCATGGGCTCCATTTCCCGGGTTCCGCTTGTGTATGGAACGCCTGAGGAGTTGTTGGCGCGCTTTCATGCGGAAGGGCGAAGTATTTACGTGGCTGATTTGGGTGGCGAGGCCCCGGGGGCTCTCCCGCGAAAGGCCCCGGCCGCCTTGGTCTTGGGGAATGAAGGACAGGGCCCTGAGGCCCAATGGACGGAAGCTGCGCAGCATATCCTCACCATTCCTCGCGGACCGCAGAGCAAGACGGAAAGCTTAAATGTGGGAACGGCGGGCGCCATCGCCCTCTATGCCTGCTTGAGCCAGGGCTAGCCCCGCACTTTACTCAAAGGTGAAAATCCAGG
>DNWN01000006.1 GCA_003507115.1 Cryomorphaceae bacterium
AGCTCGCGAAATCACGATGCGTTGAATTTCGCTCGTGCCTTCATAGATCTGAGTGATTTTGGCATCTCGCATCAGGCGCTCCACATGGTATTCTTTGACGAATCCATATCCACCTAGGATTTGAACGGCTTCCACCGTGGCTTCCATGGCAACATCGGAAGCGTACAACTTTGCCATAGCCGATGCTTTGTCGTAGTTCAATCCTTGATCCTTGAGCCATGCTGCCTTCAGAACAAGGAGGCGCGCCGCTTCGACTTTCGTCGCCATATCCGCAATTTTGAATGCGATGGCTTGGTGTTCGGAAATGGGCTTTCCAAATGACTTTCGCTCGGTAGCATATTTGGCCGCTAATTCCAAGGCACCAGAGGCAATACCTAAGGCTTGGGCTGCGATACCAATGCGACCACCCGATAAAGTTTTCATGGCGAATTTGAATCCAAAGCCGTCCTCCCCTACGCGGTTCTCCTTGGGAACTTTCACATCGGTGAACATGAGGGAATGGGTATCACTCCCGCGGATGCCCAGCTTATCCTCTTTCTTACCGACAATGAATCCTTCCATGCCTTTTTCAACAATGAGGCAGTTGATTCCTCGATGCCCCTTGGCCAGATCCGTCTGGGCCATCACCAAATAGACCGACGCCGACTTTCCATTCGTGATCCAATTCTTCGTACCGTTCAGCAGGTAATAGTCGCCACAGTCCACGGCGGTGGTTTGCTGGCTCGTGGCATCTGATCCCGCTTCGGGCTCACTCAAACAGAAAGCGCCAATCATTTCTCCATTGGCCAAGCGGGTGAGGTATTTCTGCTTTTGAGCTTCTGATCCAAATTTCTCCAACCCCCAACATACCAGCGAGTTGTTGACACTCATAATGACCGAGGCCGAGGCATCAATTTTGGAGATCTCTTCCATCGCCAAGACGTACGAAATGGTATCCATTCCGCCCCCTTGATACGTTGGAGAAGTCATCATTCCCAAAAATCCCAACTCCCCCATTTTTTTTACCGCTTCAGACGGAAAAGATTGGGTGTTGTCCCGCTCGATGACGCCGGGAAGCAATTCAGATTGAGCAAAATCACGCGCGGCATCGCGAATCATGAGGTGCTCTTCGGAAAGTTGAAAATGCATAATTGAGGTTGGATTTCTGAGTCAAGTGCAAATTTACGCCTGCATGACCTCTCATTGGTTGGCTCAACTATCTCATCTTTGCGACTCCATGTACGCTGATTTCACACCCCCTTGGCGACCCGAATTCCTCGGTCCTGGACCATTTTACGTCGGTGGAGCCATGTCTGGCACCTCCTTGGATGGTCTGGATTTGGCCTTAGTTTCGTTTTGGCAAGACGGCACTCGATGGCGTCATGAAATTCTCCAAAGCACCTGTATTTCCTACGAGGGAAGTCCCTGGGCCAGGCGCCTACCTGAAAGCTACCGCCTGTCTGGCTCCGACTTGAACCGAGTCTCATGGGAATATAGCCAATGGCTCAATGAGGCCTTTCATGCATTCTTTGATGGAACCCCCGTCCAGGCCATTGCAAGCCATGGCCACACGGTTCACCACCTGCCTGCCCAGGGCATCACCCGTCAAATAGGCCAGGATTCTCCCTTGATGAAAGGATTTGGAGAGACTCCCATCATCTGCGATTTTCGCGTGGGGGATGTGAAACGAGGCGGGCAAGGAGCCCCGTTGGTTCCTCTGGCGGACGCCTTCCTGTATCCCGACTATGCCGTCTGTCTCAATCTTGGGGGCTTTTCCAATGCTAGCTGGATCCAAGACGGCAAGCGAAGGGCAGGCGATCTGGGTCCAGCTAATGTGCTCTTGAATCACTTTGCTCAAGCTTGCGGATACGCCTTTGACCCTCAAGGGCAGATTGCCCGAACCCATGATGCCGATGATTCCATCCTCAAGGTTCTCCAAGAACTCCCCTTTTACGCTCAGGATTTTCCCAAGAGTCTAGGTCGCGAATGGGTGGAGTCCGAAGTCCTTCCTCTCTTCCTGGATGTCACACCGCAAACGGCCCTTGCGACAGCCACCCATCATGCCGCATGGGCTATCCACCATGGCCAGCGTCATGCGCCACCTGGAGAAGTCCTGGTCACAGGTGGGGGAGCCCAAAATCAATACTTCATGTCCCTTCTAGAACAAGATTCCACACGTTCTTGGGCCATCCCTTCTGAAACCGAGCGCGATTTTAAAGAGGCCATTTGTTTTGCTTTTTTGGGTCTTCGAAGGCTCAGAGGCGAGGTAAACATTTGGGGCAGCGTGACGGGGGCCTCTCTCGACGGATGTGACGGCACAATATTGGTTGAAACTCCCTTGAACCCTCAAGGCGGGAGCAATTTCCCCTTACATTTACGATATACACGCTAAAATCTTTCTTATGTACACCCTTATGATCGTCGTCTTTGTTCTGGGTTATGCGGCTATCGCCTTCGAACATAGTCTCAAAATCGATAAAGCGGCGGCGGCGCTGGTAACGGGGGTGGTTTGTTGGACGATTTACGTCATTGGCGGTCCGGATTTACATGAGGCCGAACATCATTTACTCGAACATTTAGCGGAAATATCCGGCATTCTCTTCTTCCTCCTGGGGGCTATGACGATTGTCGAAGTGGTCGACTCGCACGGGGGTTTTTCTGTCATCACGGACCGAATTTCAACCAAAAGCATCCGCAATTTGCTCTGGATTATTGCGATTTTGACCTTTTTCTTCTCCGCCATTCTAGACAATCTAACCACGTCGATTGTCATGATTTCTCTACTGCGCAAATTGATTAAAGACCGCGAAACGCGCTGGCTATTTGCTGGCATGGTCGTGGTTTCAGCTAATGCGGGGGGAGCCTTTTCGCCCATCGGCGACGTGACAACGACCATGCTGTGGATTGGCGGTCAGGTTTCCGCTGAAAATATCATCGCCTACATATTTTTCCCTTCGGTGGTATGCCTACTCGTACCATTGACATATTTGACCTTTACCATCAAAGGAAATATCGAGCGACCTGCCGAAGTGCCTCCAAAGAGTGATGATCATGCCATCACTCGGAAAGAACAAACAACCGTGTTAATCGCCGGCGTTTTGGGACTCCTTTTCGTTCCCATTTTTAAAACGGTCACCCACCTTCCCCCCTTCATGGGGATGATGTTTAGCCTCGGTACACTATGGATTTTGACGGACGTTATGCATCGCCGAAAACCGGCTGAAATACGTCGCAACATCGGTGTCCTCGGTGTCCTTCGAAAAGTGGATACGCCTTCGGTCTTGTTCTTCTTGGGGATTCTCCTGGCCGTAGCCAGTTTACAGACAGGAGGCCAATTGAATGACTTGGCTGCCGGGCTGGACGCCTCGATTGGCACATCTACCCAGACAGGCATCTACCTCGTAGGCTCCATCATAGGCGTTTTGTCGGCCATCGTCGACAACGTTCCCCTGGTCGCCGCAGCCATGGGGATGTACGACCTGGTTCCTGGAACCTACTTCGCCCACGACGATTTGTTCTGGAAGTTCCTCGCCTATTGTGCGGGTACTGGGGGATCTCTCCTTATCATTGGTTCCGCCGCGGGCGTGGCCGTCATGGGATTGGAGCGCATTCCCTTTGGTTGGTATTTGAAGAAGATCACCTTCTTGGCCGCCCTCGGTTATTTTGCTGGCATTGGGGCTTACATCCTTCAGCGCTGGATCATTTTTGGCTAAGCGAATGCCAGCGAAAGCCCGTAATTTTAATCCTTCGCGTCCTACCCTTTGTGGCTGCGGCACCAAATTTGATTTCTCTACGTTAGTCCACTAAATCCTTTGCCATGGCTTTGACCTTTTTGCAAATCGAACTCCCCGGGGAGGCTAACAGCGCCGCGATGCCGGCCGCGACGGCCTCCATGGCCGAGCCCACTCAAGAAACCCTCAGCATCATGGACTTGATGCTCTCCGGTGGCATTGGAGGCCAAATCATCATGCTCTTGATGGTGCTCCTCTCCATTGCCATGGTCTACATTTTTGTCAACCGCATGGGCGCGATCAAGCGAGCGAACAAGATCGATCCACAGTTCATGAAGGACATTAAAGACCACGTAGCCTCCGGCAATGTGCAGTCCGCCATCAATTTGTGTGAGCGTTCGGACAGCCCCGTGGCCCGAATGATTCTCAAAGGCTTGACCCGCATTGGTAAGCCCCTCCAAGACATATCCGCTTCCATCGAGAACCAAGGCAAGTTGGAAATTCAGCGCTTGGAGCGCAACCTTCCCTACCTGGCCACGATTGCCGGGGGTGCGCCCATGCTCGGGCTGTTGGGAACGGTGATCGGTATGATTTTGGCCTTCCAAGAGATGGCCAATGCCGGCGGAGGCGTCCAAATCGATATGCTGGCAGAAGGTATCTACGTCGCCATGACGACCACCGCGGCCGGTCTGGTTGTAGGCATCTTCGCCTACTTCGGCTACAACTTCTTGGTCACCCGCGTCGAATCGGTGATCTACAAAATGGAAACCTCGAGCACCGAGTTCTTGGATCTGTTGGACGAACCCGTTTGATTTTCAGCGCATGAATCTTAAGAACCGAAGTAAAGTCTCCGCAGAATTCAACATGTCCTCCATGACGGACATGGTGTTTCTGTTGCTCATCTTTTTCATGCTCACCTCCACGTTGGTCACCACCAGTGCGCTGGATGTGATCTTGCCCAAGAGCAAAGCCCAAACGGTGAAAAAATCAACCGTGACGGTCACCATTAACCCCGAGCTTCAACTGTCCGTTAATAATGACATTGTGGACGTAAGTCAATTGGAAATCGCCATCTTGGAAGCTGCCGCAAATGACCCCGAAGCGGTCATTATCCTGCGTGCAGACGCATCCGTACCCACCGGTGAAACCGTTCGCGTGATGGACATCGCCTACCGCAACCGCATTAAAATGGTCCTCGCCACAGATCCTTCCTAAATGAGCCAGATCGAAGAGCAAGACAAAAAAGACCGCCGCCGCGGCTGGGCCACCACCCTGTCCGTGCACGCCGTGCTTTTGGTGCTCTTTGCTTTTTTTGGCTTGACCTACCAGGATCCTCCTCCCGAGATGGGCATCCCGGTAAATTTTGGCTATGAAGAGGATGGCCAAGGGGATAATACCGCCGCGCCCGCGGAGGCCGCGACCAGTCCTTCCGCGCCCAGTCCTGAGGTTCCAGAGGCCGCGGTCACTCAAGATGTCGTGGATGCCGTAGCCGTGCCAGACAAGCCAAAAGACACTCCCAAGAAGCCCAGCCCTGCGCCGACGCAAACGGAGAATACGAAGCCCCAAGAGCCGGAAAAGCCCAAGGTTTCCGATGCCTTGAATAACCGACTCAAAGGAGGTTTTGCCAGTTCAAGTTCGACGGCTGGAACGGGTTCAGGCCAAGGAAATACAAACGGAGGCGGCGACCAAGGCAAGCCCACGGGCGATGCTCAGAGCAATGGCTTGGGCAACGGTGGAACGGGGAATTCCGGGGACTATCAGTTGGGTAGTCGCCGAGCCCTGGATCGCCCCAAACCTATCTACGACTGCGAAGGCGATGGCGTGGTC
>DNWN01000016.1:0-4405 GCA_003507115.1 Cryomorphaceae bacterium
AAGAGCAAGTGCTCAAAGAAGTGGGCAAAGCCCGTGCGGTTCGTTTCTTCGTTCTTGGATCCTACGTGGTACAATACGCTGACTGCCACAATGGGCGTCGAGTTGTCCTGGTGTAGGATGACATGCAGACCGTTTTCGAGGTCGTACTCTTCAAAGGCAATTTGGCCTTGGACTGAATACGCCATACAAGCCAAACCTGCAGCTAAGAGTAGGGAGGGGTGCTTCATGGGATAGAGTTAATTGAGGCCCGCGGACGGGCTGAGATCGGGTTCAATATTGCACAAAAACAAGGCCAAAAGAGGTTCCTAGGGGCTGTGCGGGCGTGAAGTTACAACGACCCGCAAGCTTTTTCGCCCTCAAGGACTCAGAAAGTTCTCTGATGAATTTGGCCACAATGACTTTGGGATATTGGTTTTACGCGTATCTTTGCACCCCTTAACTAAACAATGTACACATGTACGCCATCGTAGAAATAGCAGGGCTGCAATACAAAGTGCAAAAAGACCAGCGCGTGTACGTTCACCGTCTAGCCGGCAATGAGGGCGACAAACTCACGTTTGATCGCGTCATGTTGAGCGAAGACACGAACGGCATCAAAGTTGGCGCCCCCGTTATCGAAGGTGCTTCCGTAACCGCGAGCATCTTGAGCCATATAAAGGCCGACAAAGTGATCATCTTCAAGAAGAAGCGCCGCAAGGGCTACGACAAGAAGACAGGCCATCGCCAGCCGATGACCCAGATCTTGATTTCAGACATTTCCTTGTCTGCTCCGAAGAAAAAAGCAACCAAAAAAGCGGAGGCAACGGAAGACGTTGCTGCTGAAGCTTAAAATCTGACAAGCCATGGCACACAAGAAAGGTGTAGGTAGTTCCAAGAACGGCCGCGAATCAGAAAGCAAACGACTCGGCGTAAAGATTTACGGTGGTCAACCTGCTTTGGCCGGCAATATTATTGTCCGTCAACGCGGCACATCGCACCACCCCGGCAAGAATGTCGGCATGGGCAAAGATCATACGTTGTATGCACTTGAACACGGCTTGGTCGAGTTCAAAAAGAAGGCTGGCAACAAGAGCTTTGTCTCCATTGTTCCTTTCACTGAAGGGGGCGAAGCCTAATTCTAAGCACGACTTTAAACATTCCCCCTGTCGCCTTAAAAGCTTCAGGGGGTTTTTTAGTTTTACACTATGCTACAACTCACCACCATTCGGCAGGACGCCGAACGCGTAATCTCGGCATTGGCCAAACGCCATGTCGACGCGCGTCCCGCGATTGATGCTCTCCTCGCTCTCAATGAGCGCCGGCGGCAGGTCCAAGCAGAAACAGAAAATCTGCAAGCCGAAGCGAATAAACTCGCCAAGTCCATTGGACTCCTACTTCGCGAAGGCAAGGCCGCGGAAGCCGAGGGCATGAAGGCCCAGAGTGCCGACATCAAGGAGCGCCTGAACCTCCTCGCGGCATCCCTCCAAGAGGTGGAGGCGGAAGAGCGCGCCCACCTCATCGCCCTGCCCAATACGCCCCATCACTCCGTAACCGCGGGCAAATCCGCCGACGATAACGAAGTGGTGACTACCTGGGGACATCCTCCCGTCCTTGAGGAGGGCTTTGTGCCCCACTGGGAGTTGACGGATCGCTACAAACTCATCGATTTTGAACGCGGCGTGAAAATTACGGGCGCGGGCTTCCCTGTGTATACCGGCCAAGGCGCTCGCCTGCAGCGCGCGTTGATCCAATTCTTTTTGGACCGGAATACCGCGGCGGGCTACCTCGAAGTACAGCCCCCTCATTTCATCAATGAGGCCTCCGGATTTGGTACGGGCCAATTGCCTGACAAAGAAGGCCAGATGTACCACATGACGGAGGATAACCTCTATGCCATCCCCACGGCCGAGGTCCCCGTGACCAATTTGCTCCGCGACGAGATTGTCCCGGAAGCCGATCTGCCCATCAAAATGACCGCCTATAGCCCCTGCTTCCGCCGCGAGGCAGGTTCCTATGGCAAGGACGTGCGTGGCCTCAACCGCCTGCACCAGTTTGACAAGGTGGAAATCGTTTGCGTCGAACACCCGAGCAAATCCTACGACCGCTTGGAAGAAATGGTCGCCCACGTGGCCGGACTCCTCCAAGACCTCGGGCTGCATTACCGCATTTTACGTCTCTGTGGGGGCGATATGGGATTCACCTCGGCATTGACCTATGATTTTGAAGTCTGGTCAGCCGCCCAGGAGCGCTGGCTCGAGGTGTCTTCGGTGTCCAACTTTGAGACCTTTCAATCCAACCGCTTGATGCTGCGCTATCGCAGTACCGAAGACCAAAAGCCCCACCTCGCACACACCTTAAACGGATCGGCCCTGGCCTTGCCGCGCATTGTCGCCGCCTTGCTGGAAAACAACCAAGGTCCCGAAGGCATTGTCATCCCGGAAGTGCTGCACTCATACACGGGATTTGATCACATTTCGGCATGAAGAAAACCTGGATTCTCGGGCTCGTTGCCTGCCTCCTCAGCGCTTGTTCCTATCCCTACGCGGAGGACTTGACGCGTTTGGAAACCGATACGGACGCCGCCTTGGCTTCCCTCAAGGGGCTCTATGCCGAGGGTATTGAAGCGGATTATGCGGATTTGGAGCGCCATGCGTCCATTGCCCGTACCAAGCGCTTTGATTCGGTCCATGAACCCTATTTCCGCAACGAATTTGAGGTGCTCAAGTACCACTACCGCCAGACGAGCCGATGGTTTGAGCTGCAGTCCTATGCCGAATGGGAAGCGCAATTGACCTATGGTTTGGAACAGATTCGCGCCCTCAAGCATGACGCCGAGAAAGGCTTGCTGGATGAGGAAGCGGTGCGCCAAGCCCTCGAATCTGAAAAAAATGCCTTGCTTCCCTTGGTCGCTGAGATCGAAACGAGTTGTGCCGCCATGCGCGAATTGATGGCCCAACACGACAGCCTCGACAACCATTGGCAAATGATGTGGGATCGCTGGGAAAACCCGAACTTGTGACTATGTTCATCTACAACGTCACGATTAACATCGAGGACAGCGTCCACGAAGAATGGAAGGGCTGGATGATGGGCATTCACATCCCGGAAGTCTTGGCCACCGGCCTCTTTCAGGAATGCCGTTTTACGCGGGTCATGGTAGACGAAGAGTCCGGCACGACCTACTCCATCCAGTACCGATTTAAAGACATGGTGGATTTTCAGCTCTACCAGCAGATGTATGCCCCGGCTCTCCAGGCCAAAACCAAAGAACGCTACGAAGGCAAATTTGTCGCCTTCCGCACCCTTTTAGAACTCATCGACGAACAAACCCCTTGAACGTATGAAAAACGCTTTTCTTTTTGCGGCGGCTCTCGCCACTCTTCCCTTCGGCGCACAGGCGCAGTCCGACCAAGCTTCCGGCAAGACCGAAGTCATGACCCCGCAAAAATTGTGGGAGCTCGGACGCGTCAGCTTGGACGATGTGAGTGAGAATGGCCTCGTACTCTATGGCGTTTCCCACTACGACACGGACGCCAACCGCGGCAACCGCGACCTCTACGTGGGCGAAATTGCCACGGGTGAACTCTCTGTCCTGCGCGAAACCAAAGCCAGCGAATATGGTGCTTTCTTCCTCCGCGGCGGCGAGCGCATCGGGTATTTCACCGGGGGTCAACTCTGGCTGGACAAGGTGAACGATCCGACGTATTTGCCCGTCCCGTTGACTGAGGTCGAAGGTGGCATCGGTGATGCGAAAGTGATTGAATTGAATGACGGTCGCTTGCTGATCACCTTCGTGACGCGTGTCCAACTGGACCAAACGCCTGCGGAGCGCCACCCTGAGGCTCCCAAGGCCAACTACGCGGTCTACGACGACCTCATGTACCGCCACTGGGACAGCTGGACGGATTACTCCTACAACCACATCGCCTATATGGTGGTGGATCCCAACAAAACCACGCCTACCGGCAAGTTTACCGACATCATGGCCGGCGAAAAGGCGCACAGCCCCCTCCCTCCATTTGGCGGTGCCGAAAGCTTTGACGTGAGCCCCGACGGCCGTTTCATCGTCTACGCCAGCAAGAAAGTGGAGAGCGGCAAGGAGTTCGCTTTGCACACCGATAGCAAGCTCTACCTCTACGACCGCGAGACGGGACGCACCAGCACCCTGAATGGATTGGACGGCTACGACAACCACCCCAGCTTCTCCCCGGACGGCAAGTGGCTGGCCTTTGTCGCCATGCCCGAAGACGGCTACGAGAGCGACGTCAACCAACTCTACATCGTGGACGTGGCCTCTGCCGGCGAGAAGCGCGCATTGCAGCCTGTGGTTTCGGCCGAATACATCAACGATTTCAAATGGATCTCCTCCTCGAGCATCATCTTCAATGAGAGCACCCAAGGCACGCAGCAGCTGCGCCGTTTGGAC
>DNWN01000016.1:4452-6572 GCA_003507115.1 Cryomorphaceae bacterium
GGCGACTACAACTACGGTGGATTTGGCGTTTCGGGCAACACGTTGATTGCGGAACGTCAGGACCAAAACCACGCCACCGAACTCTTCCACCTCGACGCGAAAAAAGAAGTGGCGCCTGGCGCATTTACCGTGGAGAATGTGGACCTCTACAGCCAGCTCGCCATGGGCGACATCCAAAAGCGCTGGATCCAAACGAGCGACGGCGGAAGCATGTTGACCTGGGTCTTCTTACCTCCCAACTTTGACCCCGAAAAGAAATACCCCACCCTGCTCTACTGCCAGGGCGGTCCGCAAAGTGCTGTGAGTGCGTTTTACAGCTACCGCTGGAACTTCCAGTTGATGGCGGCCCAAGGCTACATCGTGGTTGCTCCCAACCGCCACGGCGTGCCCGGATTCGGCAAAGAATGGAACGAGCAAATCTCCCAAGATTGGGGCGGTCAAGCCATGCGCGACTACCTCGCAGCCATTGACACCGTGGCCAAGGAGTCTTACGTGGACGCCAACAACCTCGGTGCCGTAGGCGCTTCGTACGGCGGCTATTCGGTCTATATGCTCGCCGGCATTCATGAGAACCGCTTCAAGGCCCTCATTAGCCACTGCGGCCTCTTTGACATGAAGAGCTGGTACCTCACCACCGAAGAACTTTTCTTCGCCAACAAAGACGTTGGCGGCCCCTACTGGACCGCAGAGGTCCCCAAGGCCTACACCGACTACAACCCGATGAACTTCGTGCAGAACTGGACAGCTCCTTTGCTCGTGATTCACGGGGGCAACGACTTCCGCGTTCCCGAAAACCAAGGCATGGAGGCCTACCAAGCAGCCCAACTGCGCGGCATTCCTTCGCGCTTCCTCTACTTCCCTGAGGAGGGCCACTGGGTCCTGAGCCCGCAGAACGGCCTCGTATGGCACGCGGAGTTCTTCTCCTGGTTGGACACCTGGTTGAAGTAATTCGTGGCACCTCCCCTCGAACGGCCCGACTTTGTCACGGGCACCCTACCTAATGGGCTGCGATGGATCCACCAACAAGTGGCTTCCCCGACCGGTCATGTTGGGCTGATTTTGCAAACCGGCTCCCGTGATGAAGGGCCCGATGAAGAGGGCCTCGCGCATTTCATCGAGCACCTCCTATTCAAAGGGACTACTCGGCGAAAGGCCTACCACATCCTCTCCCGCATCGAAGATGTCGGCGGGGAACTGAACGCCTACACCGGCAAGGAGGACACGACGCTGTATGCAAGCTTTTTAGTCCCCCACTATGGCCGGTCTATGGAGTTGTTGTTTGACATCATCCAAAATGCCCGCTTCCCCGAAAAGGAAATTCCCAAGGAAAAAGAGGTGATTTTGGACGAAATCGATTCCTACCGGGATAGTCCATCCGAGCTGATTTTTGACGAGTTCGACGCTCTCCTCTACGGGGACCACCCGCTCGGCCGAAACATCCTGGGGACCGAGGAATCCGTGCCTCGTTTTACACGAGCCCAGGTGCTGGATTTTGTGCAGCGAAATTACCGTCCCGAACGAGCCGTTTTGTCTTCCGTGGGGGGCATTTCGGCCAAGCAGTTTGAGCGCCTCGCTATGCGCTATGCCGCCCCATGGGAAGCCCAAGGCCCTACGCCGAGCCGACTCGCGGCCCCTACCATCGTGCCCCGAAGTGAGCACCGCTCCTTGGACATTCACCAATGCCACCTCGTCCTGGGTGGAACCGGCTTGGATGCCCACCATGCGGATTTACCAGCCCTTGTTTTGGTCAATAACCTCTTGGGTGGGCCCGCCATGAATTCCCGGCTCAATCTGCACATCCGCGAGCGCCACGGCATCGCCTACCAAATTGAAAGTTTCCTGAATCCGTATAGCGATACGGGGATTTGGGGTATTTATGCGGGGACAGATGAAGACGCCATCGACCGCTGCCATCGACTCATTTTGCGGGAACTCAAGGAGCTTCGTGAGACCCGTTTGGGCAGCCTGCAGTTTAGCAAAGCCAAAACGCAACTCCTCGGCCAAATGGCCCTGGCCCAAGAGAGCAATGCCAACCTCATGACCGCCCTGGGTAAATCCCTCTTGACCTTCAACCGGGTGGATACCTTTTCCGAGATGGTCACCAAAATTGACGCCGTCAC
>DNWN01000143.1 GCA_003507115.1 Cryomorphaceae bacterium
TTTTAATGACGCCGAGGTTGCAGTTATTGCTCATGCGCGTGGGGGCAATCACGCCCGGCGTGGTCGGGAAGCTGCCGTTGCTGCAGGCTGCGCAGACCGCCTGGTAGATGGTGCCGTCGGGGGCAAAGCGGGACGTGCCTCCATCGACGTGTTCGGCGGAGCTGCCCCCGTAGAACGTGGCATACAGGGCGGATTGGGCGTTTTGCTTGAGGACCAAAAAATAGAAATCACTCCCATCCGTGCTTTGCTGCACGGCATCGGCGGTGACGGGTAAATTGTTTGTATTTCCTCCTAAGTTGCCGCCGTTCACCGTGCCGCCCCATCCGGAGAGGAGGATGTTGAGGCATTCGTCCACATTGAAGGCCGTCGGAACGAGGTTGACAAAGTTGTTGGCGGACCCAAATTTGCTTGAGAAGATGAGTTGCCCGAGGTCAGCGCTGAGCTTGACCACAAACTGACCGCCCGAATTGGTGGACCAGGTGCCCGGCGTGGTAGGCCAGAGCCCTAGGGTTTGGCCAAAGGCATAGACGGCCCCGTACTTGTCGATGTCTACGAAGAAGCTCATGTCCATACTTCCCGTTCCTAAGTAGGTCACTCGCTGGAGCACACCGCTGGGGTTGAGGCGAGCAATGAAGCCATCCGTGCCTCCTGAGTAGGTCGGGAACTTCGCTCCAGAGGTGTTAGGCATATCATTCGAAGTGGTGCCCCCCGTCAGGTAAACATCCCCATTTCCGGAGACTTTCACTCCAAGGCCTGCCTCTTTGCCTGAGCCACCCACAGATGTCATCCAGCGTTGGGTCTGCAAATTGGAAGCAAAGGAGGCTACGAAGGCCTGGGAGGGATCGCTGCCCGCGGGGGTGGTCGATGCAATAAAGATGTTGTCGTTGTCATCAACGATCACTTCGCCGCGGGCTTGGTCGCCGTAGTTCTTGGCCAGACCAATATTTAAGCCTTCATTGGCAGTGCTGGAACCATAAAATGTTCCGGCTGAAATAGCCGTTCCCGTCGGATTCAGCTTGAGAATAAAAAGATCCACTCCGTCATCAAAGTCAAAGGAGGTAGGTGATCCTTGAGCGGGACCATAAGCAGGTCCTCCTTGAAACTGGGAAATCAAGCCCGTTGTCGGGATGGGAAAATCATCTGAGCCCGTCGTACCGAGAATCACCAGCTCTCCCGCGTTATTCACCATCATGGAATGGGGTTGATCCGGCGAGTCTCCGCCGATGTACGTGGAGTAAAGCCGGGCGTTGCCATTGGCGCTGAACTTCGTCAAGCCAATGTCCATCCGAGCGTAGCCCCCAGACGTCACATCGTTGTAGGTAGGATCAATCGCCCCTGCCGTCGTGGGGTAGCCCGCATCAAAGACAATACCTCCGCCGTATACATTGCCTTGGGCGTCGTAGGTGGCGGTGTAGCCCCAGTTGTCCGCGAGGGAGCCGCTGAAGGAGGAAAACACCAAGGTTGGGTCGATGACCAGCGTTTTGCCCTGGGCATAGTAGCCCACTTTAAAGCCCACGCGTCCATTTTCCACGATGTATTTGCAGCGTACCGGTTTGCCGGTTTCCAGGATGTAGGCGTAGGGCGCCGTTTCCGTGATGGTGCCCAAGGGGGTTTCTAATACGAGTTGTCCTTCGGCGTCCAGACGTGGTTCCGCGCCTTCGTAGGCGATTTGTATGGCGGCCGGGTCTCCACCGGGCCGAACATACCACGCGTTGTACAACGCACCGTCCCTATCCACCCAAAATTGATCGATGTAAGGATATAAGTTAGGTCGTTTAAACCCTTGGTATTCAGGAACATTTGTGACCCATTTGGAGGGAGAATTGCCGAGGAGATAGTGGCGGGGGCTGCCTGTGGCATCCATCCCTTCGAAGGGCGATTGCGCTTGAGCGCCCACATAGGTGCAGACCAGGCCAAAGGCGTCGGGACTGTCGCTGTGGAGGTTGGGTGCGTGATCGGCTTCGTCGTGGTGCCCATGTTCCGGCATCACGCGTTCATTGAGCAGCATCATGCGGTAGCCGGCGGGCTCCCAAAAAACGGCCCCATAGCTCAGGGGCGTTTTGGCTAGAAAGGGTTCGGCCCATTGGCCTTGGTTCGGGATAAATAGGGGCTGGGCCTGGCTCCAAAAAGCCATGCACATCGCCAAGATTAACCCGAATCGTTTCATCTCCTAAATCTACGGGGAATTTTCAGGCCCAAAGCCGGCGCGCAGCGATAAAGCCGAGCTCCTTGTCTCCCCACACCGTAGCAAGCAAATAATGTTCCGCATTTTCAGGGAGCCGCAGGCGTTTTCGGATCCGATCTGCGGTATCCGGATAACCACGCACCACCACCGAAGCGCCCTTGGGCCAGGTGCCTTGGTAGGGTGGATGGATGGCGTCCACTGCGAAAACGCGGCCAGGAAAATCAAGGTGCAGCGCATCGGAAGTCAGAAGCCGAGACTGNNCTGCGCCAAGCCATACCGGGCCGCCGCGGTGGGTAGGCCACGGCCTGCAACAATGGCAGCATCCGCGTCATAGAGGTAGGCGCGCGGGGCAGAGAGGGGAGGAGCGGTTGCGTCCGCATCCAGGGCTAAGGCGTAGTGCACGCCCCCTTGGGGGTCCAAGTCGATAGCCCAGCGTTCAGGACGTTGGGCCGGGGCTCGCCCAATGGCCAAGAGTACTTCCTTGACTTCCCGCTGGACGCTGACCGTGAAGAGGGTATGCGTCGTGGGAAACCACCGCAAGGCCTCATCCGGGTCGACCATAGGGGAGAGTTTGAGCCAGACCCACGGCGCCTGCGAGAGCCAATGCGACATCTCCTGAAGCGGGTTGGGCTGGCAGTCTGCGGGGTGGTATACGCGGTTTCCCGAGGCGTCCAA
>DNWN01000065.1 GCA_003507115.1 Cryomorphaceae bacterium
TAATACCAGGTACGTCTATACCTGTTGCCGTTAATACGATAAATCAAGGTTTTCCTTCTGCCACTGGAACTGCTTTAAATTGCCTTGCAGCGAATCCAAATTATGTGGCAAATGCTGTTATGTATAATGCCAACAGCGGAGGCACCTCCATCATCAACATGGAAGGCTACACGGATGTCTTCACGGCGAAAGCCTCGGTGTCTTGCGGTTCTCTCTACACGATTAAAATGTTTATCTGCGATGTGAGCGACGGGGCCCTCAATTCTTCCGTGTTTATTGGGGCTCGAAGCTTTGAACTTCCCACGATTTCTTTGAGCCAGGCCTGGAACAAGGGCAACAGCTTTAACGACTCGACCATGGTGGAGGGCTGCAGCCCATCGTGGTTGTACTTGGAGCGCCAGGGTGCCGTGTTTGACACCATGGTGGTAGACTTCAATATCTCAGGAACGGCCACCCCCGGGGTGGACTACACGCCTTTCCCTTCCTCGGTTACCCTACTCCCAGGCGTCACACGAGACTCCATTCTAATATGGGCCTACGACGATGGGCTGGCGGAAACCCAGGAGACGGTGGAGGTTGTCATGCAGCCGGTCACGACCAATTGTGCCGTCTATCCAGCCCAGTATAAAACGTTCTTGATCCGCGACAAGGTGGAGGTCACGGTCGCGGCCTCTGTAGCCCAAGGCAACGATACGCTACAATGTCCGGGGCAACAAAGCACCTTGCTGGGTACGTTTACCGCAGGAGAAGGGACGACGACAGGCTGGTGGGGGACAGACACGGCAGGCGGCGNNTCCAATTGACTGTTAATCCGCTCAGCACCCAAACCTATTACTTCTATGGCATTGATGAGTGCATGGATACGGCCGCGGTGGACAGTGTCACCGTTTATGTGTCACCGTATGACTCCGTGATGACCTACTCGGATACCACCTGGATCTGTCCGGGTGAATCTGTGGAAATTCAAGCCAAGGCCCGCTTCGGCACACGGCCCTACACGATTACGTGGACGGGAGGGCCTACCGATAGCCTCTGGACGGTGACCCCGGTGAACAGCCGCTGGTACCCCTTCAAGGTCGTCGATCAGTGTGGCTTCATTACGCGCGATAGCGTTTGGGTGGGGGTTGCCCCTGTTCCGGGAGCCGCATTTACCTATCTGCCGAATCCCAGCAACCCCCTCAACGTCCAGTTCTTCAATCAATCCAGCGACACCAATTATGTCGCGTGGTATTTTGGGGATGGCGATGTATCCTCGGATGTGAATCCGACGCATTCCTACATGAAACCAGGTACGTATTCCGTGTCTTTAGCGGTTGCAGACAGTTTGGGCTGTACGGACTCAGTCACTGTGGATATCGAGCTCCGTATGGATTATTACGTGTACATCCCCACGGCATTTACCCCTAATGGGGATATCATCAATGACCGCATCAAAGTGGAGGCCTTAGGCATCGAAGGCATGCAGTGGGACATCTTTAACCGCTGGGGACTGAAAGTCTTCTCAACGGACGACGTAGATCAATCTTGGGATGGCACGTATGGTGGTCAGCCGGTACCGGAGGGAATCTATTCTTATCGGATTCTGATTTATTTGCCCTTCGGAAATATAACTGAGCAGCACGGGACCTTCACCCTGATCCGCTAATACCCTAGAGAAAAGGCGTCGCGGCAATGCCCGCAATCAATAACCCTTTATATATCCATTGCCGCCGAATCCACGGCGCACGCACATCAGGATCTAGACCAAACAGGTGGCTTCGTTCCCATTGACGACGCCATTCAAGCATAATCATGGCGATTGCCAAGGGCAGCGAGCGCATGAATCCCGGTTCAGATTGTGGCGAAAAAGCGAAGGCCAGCAAGAGCAGTGGGGTATAGGCCAAGAGGGTAGCCATCAAAGGCCCCAGCTGATGCAAATTCCATTGCTTGTGTGAGTAGAGCCAAATCAACACCCCATAGAGCGTAAAGGACAGGGCCATCCACCAACTCAAGCCGATCCATGCGGCTAAGAGCCCGGTGAAATAAAACACGGAGGCCATTCGCAAGCCGTACTTCTTGGCTACGGGTCGCTCAAAAAGGGTGCGCCAGGGGCGTTGAACCAAGTCCCGCTCCATGTCGTAAAAACTGTTCATGAGGGAGCCACCGGCGACCAATCCCGCCGTGGAAATCACCACAAACCAGAAATCTGTTTCGGAGAGGGCTTTCCAGCTCGGCTGGTCGGCAAACAAAAAGATGTAGGCCATCCCTTGCGCCCATGCCAAAAAGGCCAAGTGCGTCCAACGCACTAAGGACAAGAAGGCCACGAAACGAACGAGGAGCCGGCTGCGTCGACGCACGGCGATTAGAATCGAAGGACGACGTCCAGTTTGTGGGGAGCGAGCTCGGCTTTTGCCGCATCCAAATCTTTGGTGAAACCCAAGATGTATCCACCGCCTCCGCTTCCGCAAAGCTTGAGGTAGTAGGCGTTACTGTCGATGCCCTTCTGCCACAAAGCGTGGAATGCGCTGGGGATCATGGGGCTGAAGTGCTCGAGGGCCACACGGCTCAGACCTTTGAGGTTTGTGAACAAGGGGTCCCAATCGCCCTGAAGAAAGGCTTGAACGCAGGCGTCGTTGTATTTTTTGAATTGCTCCGACATCACCTTGCGAAAGCCTTCCTCTTTGAGTTTCTCCATGAAGATGTTGACCATGGGTTGCGTTTCACCAGGATTGCCGGAATTCAGTAAGAAAATCGCGCCTGAGCCTGTCGCTTCCGTGCTGGGCAAATCAACGGTGCCCAAATCCTTACTGGAGCGAATGAGCAAGGGCAACTGGAGATAACATATCGTTGGATCGATGCCCGAGCTTTTGCCATGAAAGTAGGATTCCATTTGACCTAGCGCTTCCTTTAACTGACTGAGGCCATGAGATGGGATGGGCTGGCTTAGGTCTAACGGGTCAAGGGCATACTCGGCATACAGCGCCGCTACAAGAGCCCCGGAGGAACCGACCCCATAACCTTGGGGAATGCTGGATTCAAAATACAAACCTTCCGTAAGGTCCCTTTGCAATCGACGCAAATCCAGATTCACCTTCAGTTCTCCATCGTAAGAGAGTTCTTGCAAATACTCAACAAAGGGTATCAGCGCTTGATTGGATAAGCGTTGTGATTCGTTTAGCGCCGCCTCCGGGAGTTTCAGGGCACCTGAGTAACTCCGATAGGGAATGGATAAGCCCATGGCATCTTTGATGATGCCATATTCACCGAAGAGTAGGATTTTGGCAAAGTAGTTCGGGCTCATTTTGGCTTGGCTTGGTCAGTCAAAGGTACAGGTCCTGTTCCAACCTGGTCTACTATGTAGCGACCGTTTTTGGTAAAGGGGGCCAGTATCTGCTTAACAAAGTCCATGGCTTTTTGTTCCACCTCCGCAGGAAAGAGGACATGCACATTCGCTCCAGCATCTAACGTAAAACCTATGGGCATGCCAGTGGATAGGCGATGGGCTCGAATTGCTTCTATAATGTGGAGCGTATTGGGACGCATGAGGATATAGCTCGGTTGGGAGCTCATCATCAAGCCGTGCAAGGTCAATGCTTCGCTTTCTACTAAATCTAAGAATGGCATAAGATCCCCATCTCGGAGGATGGATTGCAAATCAGAAAGATGTTGGTGCGCCTGGTTAAAACGCTGCTGAGCAAAGGGATGCCGCTCCATCAGGGCGTGACCTGCGGTGCTGCTCACAGCCTTTTGGCCGACATCGACAAGCATGACGACGTCACGGAAAGTGCGAAACATGGGATGCACGGCGTGGGGATAGGGAACCGCATATTCGTCATGGCTGCCGGGGACGGAATGGGTGGCACCCCAAACGACAAGGCCCCCATAGACCGACCGGCTTGCCGAGCCAGAACCCAACCGCGACAAAATCGAGGCCTCGCGGCGCGCATCGGATTCCTGAAGGGGCGCCCCCAAGGCGAGGGCCGCATCCACCACACAAAGGGCTAACGCACTCAAACCAGAGGCCGAGGAGGCAATGCCACTCGAATGTGGAAAGCTGTTCACGGTGTCTACCTTCAGGGAATAGTCCCCGAGCCATGCGTGTCGGTGGCCAATGCGCTCGATGAATTGCGAAATCTTCGGAACAAAATTGGGCGCATCCTCCCCATTGAGAAGGACCTGAATGCCCTGGCCAGGCTCAAAGGTGGCGTGCGTTTGAGTATGGCAGGCGTCGAGCGTAAAACTAATCGATGGATTGGATGGGAGCTGCGGATCACGCTTCCCCCAATACTTGACCAAGGCAATGTTGGAGGGACTCTGCCAACGAAAGGTCAAGCTCATGCGGACACAGCTTCTGCCTCCGGAGCAATTTTCTTCACCATGCCTTGCAAAGCCCGACCGGGGCCGACTTCATAAAAGTGTGTGGCCCCATGTGCCACCATGGCTTGCACCGTTTGCGTCCATTTGACCGAACCGGTCAATTGGGCTTTGAGGTTGGCCCGAATAGCTTCGGGGTCGGTCACGGGAGCAGCCACCACATTTTGGTAGATGGGGCAACGAGGCGATTGGAAGGGGACCGCGTCTAAGGCCGCAGCGAGTTGCTCGCCAGCCGGAGCCATCAAAGGGCTGTGGAATGCGCCACCTACTGGCAGGAGGAGGGCACGCTTGGCCCCAGCCTCCTTGCAGGCTTCGCACGCCGCTTCCACGGCGGCGGTGGCGCCAGAAATGACCAATTGGCCCGGGGTGTTGTAGTTGGCAGGCACCACCAATCCAGGGGTGTCGGCGCAGATCTTTTCGACTACGGCGTCCTCTAGGCCCAGGATGGCGGCCATGGTTGAAGGCTCTGCTTCGCAGGCCGCCTGCATGCCCAGGGCGCGCTGAGACACCAAGCGGAGGCCATCGGAGAAGTTCATCGCTCCGGCCGCTACGAGGGCGGAAAACTCACCCAATGAGTGACCGGCCACCATGTCGGGTAGAAAATCCGAATTCAAGCTCAATGCCTTGGCCACCGAGTGAACAAAAATTGCCGGTTGCGTGACCTTCGTTTGGGTTAAATCCTCCATGCTGCCATGGAACATAATATCGGTCAGAGAGAATCCTAGGACATCATTGGCTTCCTCAAAAAGGTCGCGGTGTGCGTCGTAGAGGTCTTGAGCCATGCCGGGGCTTTGCGCTCCTTGGCCGGGGAAAATGTACGCTTTCATTCGCCGTAGTATTCTACAAAGTTGTTCTCGGTTTCAACAATTCGGACACAATGTAACGCGGCTCCTCGGGCCTCAATAGCAGGGGACAGCCGGGCCCAAAAGGCTAAAGCGAGATTCTCCGTTGAGGGTAAAACCCCTTGGAGAAAGGGAACGTCTTCGTTCAGGTTTCGGTGATCCACCTGGTCAATGACCTCACGCATCATGATGTCCTTGAGGTCGACCAAATTCATCACAAAGCCCGTTTCAGAGCTCACGGTTCCTTTGACAGTAACAATCAGTTGAAAATTGTGCCCATGTCCGTGGCGGTTGGAACATTTTCCAAATACCGCTTCGTTTTGCTCGTCGGTCCAAGCAGAATTAAACAGTCGGTGCGAGGCACTAAAGGTCTCTCGGCGCTGGATATACACCATATTGAGGGTATTATTCTGCCAACGTTGGACGAGCTTCAGCCTCCATGGGAGCAGGGATCGAAGTGAGTTCCAAAAGCATGGATTTAACCGGACCGTCCGCTTCAAGGCGGTAGGAGACCAATGCTTGATTGGGCACAAAGGTCAAGGAGGGAGTAACCACTTGGATGCCAAATTCTTCGTAGCCCTTGGTGTTCAATACGTTACGCTTGCCACTCGCATCGGTAAGGCGGAAAGACCCGGAAGCCCACTGGCTCCCATCCGTCATTTGCACATCAACGATTTCCATCGCCTGGTTGGCAGTTTTTTTCACCTGAACGCTGTAAAGCGTGGCGGATTTTTGAGAAATAGTCGCTTTTGGAGTGCTACAAGCACTCATCACCACTGCAATCACGAGCAAGGAAGCCCAATTTTTCATAGCCTAAGTATTTGAGGCAAAGGTCGGAAAAACAAAGGAAAGTACCTACCAACCTCCGCTGGCCCCGCCGCCGCCGCCCATGCCGCCGCCAAAGCCGCCAAAACCACCGCCTCCGAAGCCGCCACCGCCTCCAAAACCGCCTCCAAAACCGCCGCCGCGGTAGGCGCCGCCTCCCATTGGTCCGATCCAGTAGCCACCGCCTGAGCGCATGCCGCCTCCGCCTCCGTTCTTCACGATCAGGCTAACCAGTAGGGCGACGAGAAGGATAAAGACGAGGGCGCGTTTCTTTTTTCTGGAATCGTCGCCCGGCGAGGGGACGGCCTCAAATTGGCCGGCCAGCATTTGGGCCATTTGGGTGGCCATTTCCGTCAATCCCGCTTCATATGTCCCCTCCCGAAATGCAGGGACGAGGACCTCCTCAATTAATCGACTGCATTGGTAATCCGTGAGGGTGGCCTCCACTCCATAGCCGGTTGAGATGGCCATCTTCCGATCGCCCAGGGCGATCACAACGAGGACGCCATTGTCTTGACCGGCTTGACCAATTCCCCAGTCGCTCAGTGTGAGTGCTGCCTGGTAATTGATGTCATCCGGGCAGGAATCCACAAAGACCACGGCAATTTGTGTGGAGCTTGAGTCGTTAATGGCCTGTAGGACGGCTTCCAGACGGGCTTCCTCGGCAGGTTCAAAAATGGATGAGGCAGAGAGGCCTTGAAAGGTGACGAGGCCATCTCGGACCGCGGGTTTGGGCCCGATTTGCCCGGAGGCAATCAGCGCACCGAATAGAAGCAAGGGGGTGAGCAACTGGCGAAACGCCCTCATTTCGAGTGACTTATTTCATCCGGAAGTTCATTGATGTCGGCGGCTCCAACATAAGGAAAGTGGGTCGCCAAGGCTTCTCCCGCTTGAGCAATTCCGGCACAGAGCGCACCCACCCAATCAGACGCTTCGAGTGCGGGGTGCATGGCATCACGCACTTCCTCCCAAAAGGCCTGGCCCACCTTTTCGTGGATGCCTTGATCGCCCAAAATGGCATATTTGCGGCTATCCAACGCGATGTAAAAGAGAACGCCATTGCGAAGGGCGGTCTTGTGCATGCCGAGCTTTTGAAACCAATACCGGGCTTCAATCAATGCGTCGCGCGTGCAGGTCTCGGCGACATGTACGCGGATTTCGCCTGAACAATGCTTCTCCGCAGAGGCAATGGCGGCTTGAAGTTGCTGACGTTGATCTTCCTGGAGAGGCTCCTTCATTCGAACGATACCTCGGGGGCTGCTTCGGCGCCGGCTTCGGCTTCGAAGTAACCACGTGGTTCAAATCCACCCATTCCCGCAATCCAAGAAGCGGGCACCCGCTTGATAGCGGCATTGTAGGCCTGCGTCGCTTTGTTGAATCGGTCGCGCGCCACATTGATGCGGTTTTCCGTGCCTTCCAATTGGTCCTGAAGTGCCAAGAAATTTTGGTTGGCCTTCAATTCGGGGTAGCGTTCTACCGTCACCAACAAGCGAGATAAGGAGCCCTTCAGAGCGCCCTGTGCTTGCTGGAATTGGGCGATATTTTCGGGAGTCAAGTTGGACGCATCCAGATTGACGGCGGTCGCGTTGGCACGGGCCTCGATCACCTGTGTCAGGGTTTCTTGCTCAAAGTCGGCATAGCCCTTCACGGTGGCAACCAAATTGGGGATGAGATCGGCTCGGCGCTGGTAGGCGCTTTGGACCTCGCCCCACTGGCCTTCGATGCCTTCATTCAGGGCGACAAAACGGTTGTGGGTGCTCACGCCCCACATGATAAAACCCAAGACAACGGCGGCGAGGGATAGAATAGTGATCGTTGATCGTTTCATTTGAAAGAATCCAATTGTTTTTTCAGGGACTCCATGTCCCCCTTGATCTTTAGCAAACGGCGTACCACATCTTCCGTTTGTACTACATCCGTTGGGTTATCCTTGTATTTCTGCCGGGCGCCTTTGAGGGTGAAACCGCGTTCTTTGACTAGGTGGTAAATACGTCGGACCGCTTCCATGTTTTCAGGCGTGTACTTTCGAACCCCCCGTTCATTTTTCTTGGGGCGCAATTCGGGAAACTCTTTTTCCCAAAAGCGCAACGTCGAGGTGTTTACCTGAAAGATTTCGGCTACTTCACCAATGCTGTAGTAGCGCTTGGTCCATTCGGTGGGGAGGGTGGCCATATTAGTCGAAGCTTTGGTTAGAGGCCGCGGCAGCCCGAACGAGGGCGTCGTATTCGGCCGGAGTCAAATCGTTGAAGAAATAGTTAATCGGGTTCACGCGACGGCCATTGCGGATGACCTCGTAGTGGAGGTGCGGCGCGGTGGAACGACCGGTGTTGCCGACATACCCGATGAGGTCGCCGCGTTTCACTTTTTGGCCTTGCCGCTTGACAACGCGATCCATGTGGGCATAGAGGGTGTGGTAGCCAAATCCGTGGCTAATGGTCAAGTGTTTGCCAAACCCGCGCCCGCCATAGACGTCGTTCGAGATAATCTTCCCATCGGCCGTGGCGTACACGGGCGTGCCTTTTTTCGCCGTGAAATCCACCCCTGCATGCAATTTGCGCACCTTGAAGATGGGGTGGATGCGGTAGCCAAAGCCCGAGGAAAAGCG
>DNWN01000066.1 GCA_003507115.1 Cryomorphaceae bacterium
TTGAGTTTGAAAAAGCCACGCGCTGGACGGGAACGTTTGGTGGATGACGTAGCGTTTTCTGGGGCTGATTTGGCCAGGGCATCCGCATCCAACCACAGGCTGCTTTATGTTACACCTGTGCTCAAAGAGGCCGTTCACCTTTCTGGTCTGGCAACGGTGCGCATTCGCTTGGCTTCATCTAAACCCGCCGCAAACCTTTCCGTTTGGTTAGTGTCCTTGCCCTGGGATTCCTCAGATCGAACGCCCATATACCACAACATCATTACCCGTGGATGGGCCGATCCTCAAAACCATGCGAGCTTGCGCAGCAGTGAGCCGCTTGTGCCAGGCACCTATTATTCCTTGAGCTTTGATCTGCAACCGGACGACCAGGTCATTCCTGCGGGGCAACAAATTGGACTCATGATCTTTTCTAGTGATCAAGAGTTTACGCTGCACCCAGAAGCCGGTACCGAATTGACTATAGACTTAAAGAACACGGAACTTCTACTGCCCATTGTAGGGGGTAAAAAGGCGTTCAAGTCTGCGTGGTAAGGCCTGCCTTCAAGGAGTAGTTATCCCGTCGTAGACGACCACCTTTTTCCATAAGTGCTGGTAATTTTCAATAAAGGCCAAATGGATGGGGTGCGACTGGTAGGCATCCTGGGCTTCTACCGATTCGCATTCGGGTGGGTTTAAAGGCAAAAAATACGCAAATCGGCTGTGGAATACCTTTGCCGAATGAAAGAAAAGTGGATGAGCCGGCTGGCCGCGGGAATCAGCATCGTCGCGGGAATGTCTTTATTTGGCTGGAGCGTCAAGCAAGTGAGTACGGGCCAATCGACCTGGCCCGAAGGTCTACAAGCGCCCCTTCGCGCCTTTGTGGGCTTTTTGGACGTTTTTGAAGCGGCGAGGGAAGAAGTGTCAGCCCTTCCCGAAACCTTTGTGAAGACCCCCGAAGATTTTCAACCGGTGAATACGCTAGACGAGGATGTGGTCGTGCTGACCAGCTTCCACAATGCCGAGGATACGCGCACCGTAGCCCTTCTCAATCTGCGCACAGGAGAAACGCTGAAAACCTGGACCATTGCGCAATTGGCCGTGCCTCAAGACCGAATTGTGCACAGCATCATGCTGCCGGACAGTTCATTGATTTATGGGCTGGATTGGTATTCGGGCTTGATTCGGATCGATAAAAACAGCCAGCGAATTTGGCACCAAGACAGCATCATCCACCACCATGGAAAAAATTTGGCGGCAGACAGCACCCTTTGGGCCTGTAGCTATGAGAAGGAAGCCGGGAAGCCGTTGTACTATAGGCCTGTATTCAAAACGGGAATGGGCCGCTTTCCCTACCTAGACAACCATATCACGCAAATTCATGCCTACACAGGGGAGGTTTTGTTCCACAAAAGTTTGACCGAAATCCTCATGGAAAACGGACTCACGCATGTGCTGGTCAAAAGCGAAACCCCCGGCGACCCCATTCACGTCAACGATATTGAACCGGTCCTACACGACGGTCCCTATTTCAAGCGGGGCGATCTGTTTATCAGTGCCCGAAATGGCTCCTGGATCATGCACTATCGACCCGCCACCGGCAAAGTAATTCGCATGCTCGAGGGCCCTTTTTACAGCCAGCACGACGTGGACATTGAATCCGACAGTACGCTGACGGTCTTCAACAACAACTGCCTCCAGAATGAGCGTCCCACCCCGTCCAAATGGCCCATGAGCGAGCAAGCGTTTGACGTCGGATCCTTCAGCTCCCAAGCCGTGCGTATCTACTTAAATCGACCCGGCTTTGACGTGCTCGATCGATCCGTTTGGGAGGCCAATGAGATTTTCAGCTTTACCGAAGGCATCGTGGACCACCTCCCTGGGGGTGGGTACTTTGTGGAAGAGCAAAACAGCAGCGTGCTCTGGGTGATTAAAGACGGCCAAGTGCGGTACAAAAATGTACTTCCATCCCATCACCCTGGCTACCACCATTTAGCCAACTGGGCACGGGTGATGCCTTAAGCGTTTTGGAGCTGCTTGTGCGAGCCGTCGCAGTTGGGCATGCGTTTAGACAAGCCGCAGATACAGTCGTTCATGCGCTTGCCCTTTAGAATGCGGGGGCGGTATTTGGCAATGCGATCAGCGCGTGTGGCCGACTGTTTTGCGCCAGCAATGAAGAGGATGTAGGCCCGTTGCCGTCCAGGGGTCAGAGCGCCCCAAGCCTCCGCCAGCGGGGCATCAGTTTTAAAAGCCTCCGTGAGTTCTTCCGGCACCTCATAGTCGTCCACCGTCTTCATCTCCACTTTCAGGCCTGCACGTTCGGCATCCATGGCGTCCTGAATGTATTGCTGGAGCATCTTCCGGTCCTTCTGGATAGACGCTAGCGAGGTGTATTGGATCCAGCGCCCTGCCTGGGTGTTTTCGCCCGGCTTGGTCAACACTCCCTCAGGATCAGGCAACAAAGCCCCATTGAAAAAACTGATGGCACAGTGGTTTTTAAACGCACCTAGACCGACCAAATTGGTGCCGCGGTACACATACACGGGCGTAGACCATTTGGTCGTCTCTTCCAGCTCCGTATCGCGAAGGATATCTACGAGGGCCGAAAGTTCTTCCTGCCAGAGGCCTTGGTCTTGGAGGTAGTCGTCTACGTGGGGATAGGTTTTGCGCATGGGGGAAGATAGATTCTACCCTCCAAATTAACATCTAGAAGTGCAACTCAAAACCAGCACGGAAACTTACCGAACTGGGTGCGCCGTTGCTCCACAAATACCCTAGGTCTGACTGAACTTTAAGGTTATGACCTGAGATGAATTTGTTCAATCCAAGGGTGATTTCCGTTTTGTTTTTAAGTGCCGTAATGGGATCAAACGTCACCGAGGAGGCACGTGCTGCAACTTCCACTTTGGGAGAAATAAATTGGCCTGCGCATACATTCCATGCGGTGCCTATACCGATCACATCTCCGGTTAAACTACCGTCGTTATTCGTGGCAAATGCGTTGGCGGATTGCCGCGCAGCCCACTCTCCCATGAAACTGAATCCTTGGAATTTGAACATAGCATCGATGAAATGGGTCTCAATAGAGGATTCAAATAAACTCCCATCGCTCAGATACATATATGAGCCCATGTTCCCTCTAGTTTTTACGGCGCGGTGATTGAAGTCATAGGTGTAGGAAAGCATCAGTTTTGGAGATTCCTCGCGATGAATGGCAGACATCACATAATCTCCTTTTTCGGCAAATTCACCAAAAGGCAAGAGTTCAATACGTGCGGTATATTCTAGGCCACCCTCATTGCCCGTGGCGATATTCCTCCCTTCACCCTGTGATAGGGCCAAAATCTCACGCGTAACAAAGGATTTTCCCCACAAAGTTTTATGACGAAGTTGTACACCTAAGTCCCGATCAATGTTAAAAGAACTATTTAAAATGGAGCGATCAATAAATTGCATGTTGGCCGAAGAAACAACGCGCTCAATATTACCAGGAAGCTTTGTTTGACCAGCCCAAAGCTCAAATCCGGGAGCAAATTTCCATCGAATCAAAGCATCCAAAATGAGGCGGTTTGTGTTTTTGGTGAATTCGCTTCCACCAGATAGGTCATCGTTCGAAAGGCCAAATTCTAACTTGTAGATAATAGATGGTGCATAGGCCCAACCATCAAATTTGAATCGTGAACGTCGGATCAAAAAAGATTGGTCAATCGTGCCATAGTCATCTTTCGCAAATGCCGTAGCATAATAACGGGTTTGAAAACGAGGAGCGAATTTCACACTGAAGCTTTTATCCTCTGCGGTGTAATTGAGCAATCCGTTCCCAAAACTTTGGTTTGCGCCTTGTTGGCCGAATGCAGTCCAAATTGAACTGACGAACATTAACGCCACATAACAAGGGCGTAACATAGAGGTCATTTTCATGTCGTCAAAGGTCTTTCTTCTGTGTTAGGAGAATGTTAAGAATTTCCACCTATGTGTTTTCTTATCGTTAATATTCGCGAGACTCACCTGAGATAAAAACGTAGGAACCAAGGGCCTGGAGGACGGAGGCTAGGCGTTATGGATTGGGATGTTTGTTATGCATTTTTAGGTATGCCCGCCGTCGTCCTGTACCGTTCCACTTCTCTCAGGACACTGGCCAGAAAAGTCGGTTGTACATTCATCCATGGGATTTCCTAGTTTCATAAGTTTGCAATCCGAAACCTTTACGCTTCCAAAGCGTTTTCATTGTTCAAACCACTAAATCGCATAGCATGTCCAACGACGCTCATTCCAGCAAAACTTCATACAACGTCAATAGCTCCGAGGCTAAGTGCCCATTCACTGGCCACAATGCCCCCAAGGCTGCGGGCCGCGGCACGCGCAACCAAGACTGGTGGCCCAATCAACTGAACCTGAACATTCTTCGTCAACACTCTTCCTTGAGCAATCCCATGGAAGCGGATTTTGACTACACGGGAGCCTTTGAGTCCCTCGATTACGAAGCCTTGAAGAAGGATTTGGTCGACCTCATGAAGACGTCGCAGGATTGGTGGCCCGCCGATTTTGGCCATTACGGCCCCTTCTTTATCCGAATGGCGTGGCACTCGGCCGGAACCTACCGCACAGGCGACGGCCGTGGCGGTGCAGGCGCAGGTACCCAGCGCTTTGCTCCATTGAACAGCTGGCCCGACAACGGCAACTTGGACAAAGCGCGCTTGCTCTTGTGGCCCTTGAAGCAGAAGTACGGCCGCAAGATTTCATGGGCGGATTTGATGATTTTAGCCGGCAACGTCGCCCTGGAAGACATGGGCTTCAAGACGTTTGGATTTGGTGGCGGTCGCGCAGACGTCTGGGAACCCGAAGAGGACATCTACTGGGGTTCTGAAGGCGAGTGGCTCGCAGACAAGCGCTACAGCGGTGAGCGCGACTTAGAAAATCCCTTGGCCGCCGTCCAAATGGGCCTCATCTACGTCAATCCCGAAGGCCCCAATGGCAACCCGGACCCCTTGGCAGCAGCCAAGGACATCCGAGAAACCTTTGAGCGCATGGCGATGAACGACGAAGAGACCGTAGCCCTGATTGCAGGAGGTCATACCTTCGGAAAGACACACGGCGCGGGCGACCCCGAAAAATATGTCGGCCCCGAACCTGCCGGCGCCCCCATCGAAGAGCAGTCCATGGGCTGGAAGAACACCATGGGCAAGGGCCATTCGGAAGACACGATCACTTCCGGTCTGGAAGGTATTTGGACCACCACCCCCACCAAGTGGAGCAACGACTACTTTAAAAACCTCTTCGGCTACGAATGGGAACTCTTCAAGAGCCCCGCAGGCGCCCACCAATGGAAGCCCAAAGGCGATGCAGGCGCAGGAACGGTGCCCGATGCACATATCGCAGGCAAAACCCACCAGCCTACCATGCTGACGACGGATTTGTCGTTGCGCTTTGACCCCGCCTATGCGAAGATTTCACGTCGTTTCTACGAGAATCCCGACGAATTCGCCGATGCCTTTGCACGCGCTTGGTTCAAGTTGACCCACCGCGATATGGGTCCCCGCAGCCTCTACAAAGGTCCTGAAGTTCCCGCCGAAGAGCTCATCTGGCAGGATCCCATTCCCGCGCTCACCCATACCTTGGTGGATGCGGCCGATGTGAAAGCCCTGAAAGGCCAAATCTTAGCCAGCGGCCTGAGCATCTCCCAATTGGTAGGTGCCGCATGGGCTTCTGCATCCACCTTCCGCGGATCCGATAAACGCGGCGGCGCCAACGGCGGCCGCGTGCGCTTGGCGCCCCAGCGCTATTGGGAAGCCAACAACCCCGCAGATCTGGGCAAAGTCCTCGACACCTTGGAGGGCATTCAAGGCTCGTTCAACGCCTCCGCTACCGGCGGAAAGGCCATCTCCATGGCCGATCTCATCGTCTTGGCCGGTTGCGCTGCCGTGGAAGCAGCGGCTGCCAAAGCGGGCCACAGCGTGGATGTACCCTTCACACCTGGCCGAACGGACGCCAGCGAAGCCCAAACCGACGTAGAGTCCTTCGCCTGGTTGGAGCCTCAAGCAGACGGTTTCCGCAATTACACCAAGCGTGCGTACTCCATCTCCGCTGAAGAAATGCTGGTTGATAAGGCCCAGTTGCTCACCTTGACGGCCCCCGAAATGACCGTTTTGGTCGGCGGCCTTCGTGTGCTCAACGCCAATACCGGCGGTTCTAAGCATGGTGTCTTCACGGCACAGCCCGAATCGCTCACCAACGACTTCTTCGTCAACCTCCTGGACCTTGGGACTACCTGGGCCGCCACCAACGAGCACAGCACCGCCTTTGAAGGACGCGACCGCAAGACCGGCGAAGTCAAATGGACGGGCACGCGCGTGGATCTCATCTTCGGTTCCAACTCGGAACTCCGCGCCATCGCCGAAATCTATGCCTGCGCCGACGGCCAAGCAAAATTCCTCCAGGACTTCGTCGCCGCTTGGAACAAGGTTATGAATTTGGATCGATTTGATTTGAAGTGAGGGCTAGAGAGCTAGAGGGCTCGGGCTTCGCCCTGAGGCTAGGAGGCTTGATCGGGCATCTCACGGAATTTCATCGTATGTACATGCAAAGGCCCAGCGCGGAAGCGCCGGGCCTTTTTATTATTGATAAGGCTAGCAAGGTGGTTTTCATACAAACCATCAAACCAACGAACGAACAAATGCGCAAACAGCGCGAAGCGCTTTAGCCCTTTCTACCAACGAGATACCCCAAAT
>DNWN01000132.1:0-2776 GCA_003507115.1 Cryomorphaceae bacterium
TCAAACACCAAGATGCCTTCGCGGTACTCTTGTGCTAGGAAGCGAAAATTGGCATTCTCCAATGGCAATCGAAACTCTGCTTCCGCCAGCAATGCCGAATGAATCATGGGCTGCAAGACCCCGTAAGCTTGGGCCGCATCGACTTTCTTCACGTTATCCGCGGGCTCGTTAAGTGACGTCAAGCGGCGAGTTTCAGCATCGATGGCGCGGGCGGCAAATTCAGTTTGGGAAATCGTCTTGGCCCCACCAAGTCCGGCGGTCAAACTTTCAAAGGTCACCACGGGCTTGGTCAACTTCGCAGTGCTCTTGCCCTTCTCGAGCGCCTTGAGTACTTGGTTGACGGCAGACTCATCGATGCGCACGTTGTAACGGTCCGAAAGCGTCGCTAAGAAGGCCTGCAAGGAGGCACTCGAACGCTCATCCCGCCGAATCTTGCCGGCCAACTCGCCTTGCATCCGCTCAAAGGAAGGAACTTCCTCACGAGACAGCCGCTGGACAATGTGCCATCCCAGTTTCGTCCGGAAGGGCTCCGAAAAATCCCCATCGGACGCCAAACCAAAGGCGGCGTCTTCAAACTCGGGCAGCATTTGATTGAGCCCAAATGCGGGCAATTGCCCACCGCGAGAAAGGGAGCTTTGGTCTTGGCTGTGTTTGCGGACAAGGGTATTGAAATCCTCTCCCGCGAGGAGGCTCATGTGGATATCCTGAATCTTCTTCTCCGCCTCCGCATTGGGTCGCTCTTCGCTGTCGAGCAGCAAGATGTGCGCGGCGGTCATGCGGTAGCGCGCGGGGCGCTTGTCCAGCACTTGGATGAGGTGGTAGCCAAATTGCGTGCGCACCGGTCCCACCATCTGGCCCACTTCCGCGTTGTAACAGGCATTTTCAAACGGATACACCATGTTGAACACGTTGAAGTAGCCCAGATCTCCGCCGTTGACCGCACTGTAGCTGTCGGACGACTGCTGGCGGGCGATGGTTTCAAAGGACTCTCCGCGGTTCAGACGGTCGCGAATGGCGAGGATCTGCTTGTACACTTTGGCGGTATCCTCGGGGAGGGCATTTTCGGGCAAATCCAGCATGATGTGGGCGGCCCGAACATCCGTCGCCATGCGCGCATAGGCTTCCTTCACAATGCCTTCGTCCACGGTCTTGTCCGTCAAGTAGGGCTTCAAAAGTTGGCGGTAGTAGGTATTGTATTCGGTCAAAAAGGCCGCCAGCGTATCGCGCCCGAGGGCCTCTGCCTCCGCCACTTTGCGCTTAAACGCGATGTACAGACCCAGGTATTCCTCGGGGGTCTTGGGGTCAATTTGGTTGCCAATGTCCTTGTTCTTTCCATAGACATACAGGAATTCATCGACCGAAACGGCTTTCTCGCCGACGGTAAAAAGGGTTTGGGCCGAAAGCTGACCCACAAAGGCCAACAGGATCAAGGTGAAAAGCGTCTTTTTCATGAGTCGTATGAAACGGTACTAAGCGTCTAAATTTATTCGAATCCCAAATGTACAGTCCCGAGCGGGCTTGACCATGGCTTTTGGGACTCAATACAGCCAACGGCCCCGGTAGGAATCGTAGATATTGATCCCCGCTTTCCACTGAAAGCCGGAACCAATCGTTTGGCCCGGTGTAAACACGCGGTAAATCCCCCATTTCATGAGTTGATTGTCGATTCGGAACACCCGCTCCAACCCGACAAACGTCTCCACGTGCTGCAGGCCCAAGGAGGGAATAACCACCGCACTTCCGCCCACGGCGGTTTCTAAATTCAAACGATTCACCCAAGGAATCCGCTCGAGAAAGGCCCCTTGGAAGTGGTGAATGCCATAGAGCTCCACATAAGCGCGCGCCGTGTGGTAGGTGGAATCCAAGGCCTGGAAGCTGGCGGTAGGCATGGAAAACAGGCGCTGGTCCGACCCGCGGAAAAACTTGTGCTCGATAAAGCGAATGCTGTCCAAGTTGGCCCCAAAGAAACTGCCCGCCCCGGCACTCCATTCGCTGTAGCCCAAGCGGGGCCATTGGATGAAGTCACGGGATTCGATGCGCAGTTGGTGGTAGTCCACGTTCGACCCAAAGAGCCCCGGAATTCCCCAACGGTAGTCGATTTCGATGTCTGGGTAGTCGCTCCCGAGGATGAACTTTCGGTTTCGTTTGAAAATGTAGCGCTGGAAGGGACGGATGAGCACCTGCACCCCCGCGATGGCCACCGTGTAGGTCGGAAAATCCTTGGGCGGATTCAGGGCCCCAAAGAGATCGTCCGACCAGGTATCCATCACCAGGTTTGCAATAGACGAACGCTCTGAAAAGTCCAGACTCGTCCGCACATAGAAGCCGTTGAACCACTCCATGCGCTGCGCCACCGTGAAGTAACGCCGACGTGCATAGTTGCCGCGTGCAAAGGTGCCCATGATGGATTCATAGGTGTTCACCATCATGTAGTCGTCCCCGTAGGCCCATTCCACGTCCCCAAAGCGACGCGGGTCGTAGCGGTAGTTCAGCGAAAGCTCTCCTTTTACGTCCTGATTGGCAAAGCCGTAGTCCACATAACCGTCCAAGGTGAGCCGTTGGTCGTTGTCAAACGTTTTGGTCACGCTTCCGCCCAAATTGTGCCGGTAGCCGCCAATCCCAAAGGGCCTGAATTGCGCAATCAAGGGGTCTAGGTAGAGGGAGATGCCGCGCTTTCGGGACCGGTAGCCTATTCCCGTGAGCACCGGTTTGTACCACTTGAACGTGTTGTACTCCCGATCCACGCTGTCGACATAGGCATCGCTGTCGTAGTACA
>DNWN01000132.1:2782-4844 GCA_003507115.1 Cryomorphaceae bacterium
ATAGCGTCCCACTTTTCACTCCCCAAATCAAAGGCATCCGTCGCATAACTCCGAACCGCCAGTCCCAACTGGCGCTGCGTGAGGTTGGCATTGAGCTGAAAATCGCGGTGCTGCACCGTCACCACCCCGGTATCCCCATGGTCGCTCCATCGGAACTCCCGCTGAGAAACGATGTTGGCGTATGGGGGCGTCCAGGTCTGCCACTGCTGGTAGGTCTGCGTCACAACGAGCTGTTCAAAGCGCGTCAACGCATTGCCGTCCAGGGTCAGTACCGCTTTGGAAATATGCCAGTCTGCCTCGTGGACCCAAAGCTGCCCGTCCATCAGCTTACCCGAACGCGACGCAAAGGACAGCACATAGATTTTTTGGCCGGGTTGATTGGCCTGTAGAATGTCCACCAAGTCAAAGCGGTAGTTGATGCCGGCATCCGCGGCCAAGGGGCTGGGAATCGGCTGTGCCAAGACTTTAGGCACATAAATCGTCGGAGCATAGAGTTCAAAGTCGCCGTCTTCCAGTCCTTCAAAAAAGTGCTGGCCCATTTCGGGCGCGCGCTGTTCCCCCATGAAGTCTCCTCTTCCCGAAAAGCTCGCTTGCACCTCCATGCTGTTGCCAAAGTCGCCCGGCCCGCGGGTCAGATGCTGGTCAGCCGCCACGACGAACTCACGGTAGGTTCCGGGACGAACGCGCTGCGAGTAGCTCAGAAATTCAAACAATTCACTCCGCCCGCCTTGGATGTAGCTGCTCTTGGCGTAGGTGCTGCATTGGAGCGTCTGCGTTTGCTCCATTTGCGCGCTGCGCTGGGCCATCACGTTTTGAATCACGTCCCAGGCCACATTGATGCGCTTCCCAAAAACGGGTGCCATTTCCAGGCGAACTACCTGGGTGTCCACTTGGGCGGTTGCCATGAGTCCCTGAACCAGGATCAACGTGAGCAGCAAGCGTTTCATGCGGTCTGTAACGGTTAATGGCTCTGCACCGTCACGCAATCTGCAATCGACTTGGCATGGGCGCGCAGGGCCTCCATATCGCCTTCCAGCGGTCCGTAGGTCAGGGCCACGCCCATTCGGCGGTAGGGGCGCGTGCTGGGCTTGCCAAACAGTTTTACGTCCGAATGCGGATTCGCCATGGCTTCTTCCACACCCGTGAAAGTGGGTGGGTTTTCCCCCGAATCATGCGCCAATATCACCGCGGATACCCCGGCTTGCTGGAGTTCAATAGCCGGAATGGGCAGGCCTAAAAAGGCCCGCGCATGCAGCTCAAACTCGTTCAGGTTTTGGGTATGGGCCAGGGTTACCATGCCCGTATCGTGTGGGCGGGGCGACAATTCCGAAAAGACCACGCCTTTGGAGGTAATGAAGAATTCAATACCCCAAATACCCGATCCTCCCAAGGCCTCGGTCACCTTGGCCGCCATGTCTTGGGCCTCCGCGAGGTCTTTAGAAGCTAAAGCGCAAGGTTGCCAACTTTCTTGGTAGTCCCCGCGTTCCTGTCGGTGGCCAATGGGGGCACAGAAAAGCGTCGGCCCGTCATTCTGCGTCACTGTGAGCAGGGTGATTTCGGTGTGGAAGTCGATGAAGCCCTCGACAATTACTTCCATCAAGTCTCCCCGGCTTCCTTCCATGGCATAGCTCCAGGCTTTGGCCACATCCTCCGGTGTTTTGACCACGGACTGCCCTTTGCCGGACGAAGACATCAGGGGCTTGACCACGCAGGGCAAGCCTATGTCGGCCACGGCTGCCTCAAATTCGGTCAAGGTGGTGGCATATCGGTAGGGGGCGGTTCGCAAGCCCAGCTCCTGAGCGGCAAGGTCGCGAATGAGCTTCCGGTTCATGGTGAAATTTGCGGCTTTGGCCGAGGGAACCACGTGAAAGCCTTCGGCCTCGTAGTCGTAAAAGCGGTCCGTCCGTATGCTCTCCACCTCGGGCACAATGCGATCGGGGCGATGCTTCACCACCGCGGCATCCAACGCGCGGCCGTCCAACATATTGAAGACTTCAAAATCATCCGCCACCTGCATGGCAGGGGCTCCCTCATAGGAATCGCAGGCCACGACATAGGCTCC
>DNWN01000005.1 GCA_003507115.1 Cryomorphaceae bacterium
CCCGCGGCAAACTGTGCTGTGAGGGCGGGAAGGTTTTCGAGGTGAATGTTATTTACGCGCATAATTCCGGCGGAGAATTCGGTAGAAGATTTTCGGAAAAAAGTGATGCAAAGGAAGGGCCAAACGGTCTTTCCCTGCCACGACGGCATGAAATCCCCGTCCCTGAGCAAAACGCCAAATGGCCCGAGCCAATTTGGCAGGGTCCATGCCCTGCTCCTGAGCTTTGCCCGATTTATTTAATGGTTCGCCCCCTTCGGTCAAACTGGCCTGCATGATCTGGGTTCGAGCACTTCCCGGGCTGATAATCTGCACGCGCACAGGACTTTGGTAGAGTTCCTCACGCAGGGATTCGAAGTAGACGTGGAGTGCCGCCTTGCTCGCGGAGTAGGCGGCCAGTTTTCGCTGGCCAAATTGCGACGCGATGCTGCTGATGCCCACGATGCGGCCGAAGCCGGCGCGCTCCATTTTGGGCAATAGGGCCTTGATGGTGGCAATCGGAGACCAGTAGTTGAGGGCGAACAGACGTTGTTCGACCGATAGGGTCGTGCCCGCTACACTACCCCATTGGCCGATGCCCGCATTGAGAATGCAGCAATCGATGCCCCCATGGATGGACCAGGCCCGATCCACGAGGGAGGGTAGGGCCTCCAAATCGGTCAAATCGGCAGGCAAAAGTGAAATGCGTTCGGAAAATCCCGAGGACCGAGCTACCTGGTTTAGGAGAGTCTCCCGACGAGCCGTCGCGATGACGAGCCATCCCTGGCGGGCATATTCCGCGACCAAGGCAGCGCCAATTCCCGACGAAGCCCCTGTAATCCAAACCACCTGATGCATTTTTCAAAGATATCTATTGGTGAGATACCAAAAATTGAGATATATTTGCCGCCCGAATAAGCACTGTCATGAAACGTACATATCAACCCTCCAATCGCAAGCGCAAGAACAAACACGGCTTCCGTGAGCGCATGAGTTCAGCCAACGGACGTCGCGTCCTCGCACTTCGCCGTAGTCGCGGCCGCAAGCGCTTGACGGTTTCTGATGAAGGAAACCACAAGGGGTGATGCGTCATTCTTGTTAATAATTCAAAAGGTGTTGCCGTGGCAACACCTTTTTTTTGTGCCCTCTAGTCCTCATTTTTGAACAAACCATAGAACATGCCGAAAAACCCCCATATCCAGTCCATTCTCATCATAGGTAGCGGTCCCATCGTCATTGGTCAAGCCTGCGAGTTTGACTACTCTGGATCCCAAGCGTCACGCTCGCTCCGGGAAGAGGGCATCGAAGTTTCCCTCATTAATTCCAATCCGGCCACCATCATGACCGATGAGGTCGTGGCCGATCACATTTACCTCCTTCCCTTGGAGGTGGAATCCTTGGAAAAGATCCTCAAAGAGCGAAAGATCGATGCCGTTTTACCCACCATGGGGGGGCAAACGGCTCTGAATTTGTGTATTGAAGCAGATAATCAGGGTTTGTGGGAAGAATATGGGGTAGAAATCATCGGGGTGGACATCGATGCGATCAACATTACGGAAGACCGCGAGAAGTTCAAGGAGTTGATGGGCAAAATCGGTATTCCCATGGCCCCGGCGAAGACGGCGACCAGCTACCTCAAGGGCAAAGAAATTGCCCAAGAGTTTGGATATCCTCTTTGTGTTCGCGCCTCATTCACTCTCGGCGGAAGTGGGGCTTCGTTTGTTTGGAATAAGGATGAATTTGACGAGGCGCTGCAGCGCGGCTTGGAGATCAGCCCCATCCACGAGGTCATGATTGACAAGGCCTTGCTCGGATGGAAAGAATTTGAGCTGGAGCTCTTGCGCGACCAAAACGACAACGTCATCATCATCTGTTCCATCGAGAATATGGACCCCATGGGCATTCACACGGGAGATTCCATCACGGTGGCCCCGGCGATGACCTTAAGTGACACGACCTATCAGAAGATGCGCAACATGGCCATCCACATGATGCGCTCCATCGGCAACTTCGCCGGAGGCTGTAACGTGCAGTTTGCGGTGAGCCCCGACGATGCCGAAGACATCGTTGCGATCGAAATCAACCCCCGGGTTTCGCGTTCGTCGGCCTTGGCCTCGAAAGCGACGGGTTACCCCATCGCAAAAATTGCGGCCAAGCTCGCCATCGGCTATACCCTGGACGAATTGAGCAATCAGATCACCAAGACCACGACGGCTTATTTCGAGCCCACCTTGGATTATGTTATCGTCAAGATTCCCCGATGGAACTTCGACAAGTTTGAAGGGGCGGACCGCCGCTTGGGCTTGCAAATGAAGTCGGTGGGCGAGGTGATGGGAATTGGACGCAGCTTCCAGGAGGCCTTGCACAAAGCCGCCCAATCCCTCGAAATCCGTCGAAATGGTCTGGGCGCAGACGGGAAAGGCATCACGGATCAGAATACCATCCTTCACAAACTGGAGCACGCATCTTGGGACCGCGTTTTTGTTCTCTACGATGCCATGCAGATGGGTATCCCCCTTCGCCGAATCCACGAGATCACCAAGATTGACCTATGGTTCCTGAAGCAAATCGAAGAGCTCGTTGAGATTCAGCGCAAACTGGAAAAGCACAGCCTGAAAAGCTTACCCTTCGAGCTTCTTTTGGATGCCAAAATGAAGGGATTCGCCGATCGCCAAATCGCGCACATGACGCGCTGTCTCGAGAGCGAAATCCACTCGAAGCGGGTGGATTTGGGAATCGAGCGCGTCTGGAAGTTGGTCGACACCTGTGCCGCCGAGTTCCCCGCCCTGACGCCCTACTACTATTCGACGTTTGAACTTCCCATGCAAAATGCCGCCGGGGAGACCTATGCGGAAAATGAAGTCGTGGTGTCGGACCGTGAGAAGGTTGTGGTGCTTGGCAGCGGGCCCAACCGCATTGGCCAGGGCATTGAATTTGACTACTCCTGTGTCCATGGTGTCTTGGCTGCCAAGGAATGCGGCTACGAAACCATCATGATCAACTGCAACCCCGAAACGGTGTCCACAGACTTCGATACGGCGGACAAGCTCTACTTCGAGCCCGTTTTCTGGGAGCATATCTACGACATCATTCGGCATGAAAAGCCCAAGGGGGTCATTGTCCAATTGGGGGGCCAAACCGCCTTGAAATTGGCGGAGAAGCTCGAGCGATTCGGCATCCCCATCTTGGGCACGTCCTTCGAAAGCTTGGACCTCGCGGAAGACCGCGGGCGATTCTCGGCCCGCTTGAAGGAGTACAACATCCCGTACCCGCGCTTTGATGTCATTACCCATGCCGATGAAGCGCGTGCGGTAGCGGCAGAACTGGGCTACCCCATTTTGGTCCGACCCTCCTACGTATTGGGAGGCCAAGGCATGAAGATTGTCATCAACGACGAAGAACTCGAAACGCATGTCGTGGAGCTCTTTAAAGACTTCCCTGGCAACCGGGTGCTTTTGGATCACTACCTCGAAGGGGCGATTGAAGCGGAAGCGGATGCCATCTGTGACGGCGAAGATGTCTACATCATCGGCATCATGGAGCACATTGAGCCCTGTGGGGTCCACTCCGGCGACTCCAATGCCACACTGCCTCCGTTCAACTTAGGTGAGCTCGTGATGCAGCAAATTATTGACCACACCCACACGATTGCCAAGGGATTGGGGACGGTGGGCTTGATTAACATACAGTTTGCCATCAAGAATGACACCGTCTTCATCATTGAAGCCAATCCACGTGCATCCCGCACGGTGCCCTTCATCTGCAAGGCCTACAAAGAGCCCTATGTCAATGCAGCTGCCAAAGTGATGCTGGGGGCGAAAAAAGTGAAAGACTTTGATTTCAATCCTCAATTGAAGGGTTGGGCTATCAAGGTTCCGGTCTTTAGCTTCAACAAGTTCCCGAATGTGAACAAGACCCTCGGTCCCCAGATGAAGTCGACTGGTGAAGCCATCTACTTTATTGAGAATCTCCGGGATCCTTTGTTCCGAAAATTGTATTCAGAGCGGAACTTCTACCTTTCGAAGTAAGCGAGCGCACGCAAAGCGCGCTGTGGCTAGAGAGCACGCGCTTCGCGCTGTGGCTAGAATGCTAGAGAGCTAGAGGGCTCGCGCTTCGCGC
>DNWN01000106.1 GCA_003507115.1 Cryomorphaceae bacterium
CATCCGTGGGGTTGGCGGCGTTCATGGGATCTACACCAGGCCATGATGTTTGGTACTTGATGGAGATCGCTTTGGTGGTGTTGCCACTCAGCAATGTATTGAATGCTGGGTTTTGTGAGGCACAAGGGCCGCAAGAGGCCTGGGTGAATTCCTCAAACAAAACCAAGCGTGTAGCCTGTGCAAATGCGGTCGTTCCGCCGAGCAACAAAGCCAAAGCAAGCGTAAGTTTTTTCATGGGGTGCTTGGTTAAAAAGGGTTAAAAACTGTTTGATGTGTTGAAAACAGGAACGAAAGGTAATCAAAAAGCGCCCTCGTTGGAGCGCTAGCATGTGTTTTGCGGGGATGCGCAGTACCTTTGGTTCCGGTCCTTATAAACCCGTAATGCTATGAAACGCTTTCTTTCCGTATTCGCTGTTACCGCATCGTTTTTAGTGCACGCGCAGAGCCTCACTATTCACTCCATGGATTCCGTGGCGTATGTCAACAGCCACACGGGTTCATTGGCCGAAGCGCACATCGCCCTGCTCAATACCAGTACGAGTACTCAGAGTTACCTGATCAAGCGCATGCAGGTCGGTACGACGGGTCTTGTCGATTCCAATTATTTCTGCTGGGACCTCTGCTATCCAACCTGGGTGAACCAGAGCCAAGGATCGGTGCAAGTCAATGCGGGGGCTGTGGCCTACGATTTTAGTGGATATGCCTATGTCATGGATACGTCGGCCAATGGCCAAGACACCGTGTGGTATCGCTTTGAAAATGTAGCGGATAGCACGGATTTCCTGGATGTTCAGGTCGTATACGCCTTCTCCACGACGTTTGGCCAAACGGAAGAACCCGTCGCTGCGGTCCGGATCTATCCGAATCCGAGTTCGACAGGTCGTGTGACCGTGGAGTTTGCTCCAAGTTCTGTGGCCGGGTCTATGGATGTCATCGATGTGCTGGGTCGTGTACAAATGCGTATACCCATAGCGCCCTTCCAAACCTCTGCCACGTGGAATAGTGCGAAATCCCCCAAGGGCATGTACCTCCTTCGCCGAAACCTGGGTCAACGCCTAGTGATTATGGGGAAAGTCCTTATCCAGTAACATACCAAAGGGGCCCCTCGGGGCGTTAAGACACGGATGTTTCATCATTTTGTAGGTCGCCTCGTAGAAAAATCTCCTGCCCATGCCGTGGTCGAATGCGCTGGGGTAGGCTACTATTTCCATATCTCGCTGACGACCTATGGACAGCTGCCTGCGGGACCGCAAGTCACCTTGCTGGCGCATGCAGTCTATCGCGAGGACGCCCAGCTCCTATTTGGATTCATGACGGCGGCCGAGCGCGATGTCTTCCTCTTACTCTTGGGTGTGTCGGGAGTGGGCGCGAACACGGCACGCATGATTTTGTCTGCGCTTCAGCCCGCCGAGGCCATCCAAGCGATTGCCTCGGGCAACAGCGGATTGCTCCAAAAAATTAAAGGGATCGGGGCCAAAACTGCTCAGCGTATTGTGATTGATCTTCGCGACAAAGTGGGCAAAGTGGACGCATCCATCTCCCTCAGCGAGGGGGGCTCGGCGCGCGGAGAGGCGATCCAGGCCCTGACCGTATTGGGCTTTGCCCGACCGGCCGTGGAGAAAGCCGTGGCCAGTATTCTGGCCAAAGATCCCGAGGCTTCGGTGGAAACGGTCGTCAAACAGGCTTTAGCTCAACTTTGATGCGTTTCGGTCCTCGCCTCCTTGCGGCGGCCGTGGCCGTGCTTTGCTTCCATGCTGCTCAGGGGCAAGTGCGGGATAGTTCCACTACGTGGAGTATGCCGGGACTTAACATCCCCTCGAACATTCATACGGAAGTAACGTATGATCCCATGACGGGATTTTATGTGGCACAGAAGTACATCGGAACGGTTCCTTTAGGTCCTCCCATGTACTACTCGCCGGCCGAGTATCAGCAACTGGTTTTTGGTCAGCAAGAAGCCCAAGGATGGCAAAGTCGTTGGTCTCAGGGAAGCGCCGCCGACCAACGGGAAGGTCAGAGTATCGTTCCCGATATGACCATCACAAATCCGACGATTCAGGACATATTTGGATCGGAAGAATTGGAAATTCGGCCCCAAGGCACCGCGGAAATTCGATTTGGCCTTCGCTTCCAACACATCAAAAATCCCATTGTTCCGGAGCGCAACCGAAAGACCTTGGCCTTTGACTTTGATCAAAAAATGCAAGTCAATGCCACGGGAAAACTCGGGGATCGCTTGGACATGCAGATCAACTACGACACGGAGGCCACCTTCGCGTTTGAAAACAAAATGAAACTGGACTTCAAGGGCACGGAAGACGACATTGTCAAGTCCTTGGAAATGGGCAACGTCAGCCTGCCGACCGGGGGAAGTTTGATCACGGGTGCGCAGAGCCTCTTTGGACTGAAAGGTCAGTTCCAGTTTGGGAACACCACCGTGACAACCGTGATGGCCGAGCAGCGCAGTCAGAGCCAAAACCTCAACATTCAAGGGGGCGCGACAACCCAGGAGTTTTTGATTCAGGGAGATAACTATGAGGCCAATCGCCACTTTTTCCTGAGCCACTATTTCCGAGATCACTACGAAGGATGGTTGAGCACCTTGCCGGTGATACAGTCGCCCGTGCAAATTACCCGGGTGGAGGTGTGGGTCACCAACCGCCGCAGTACTCCGACCGAGGTGCGCAATATTATTGCCTTTACGGATCTGGGCGAAGGGGTATCCAAAGCCTGGCGTTCGCCCACGAGCAACCGTCCCGGGGAATCCATCTTTCCGGGGGCGACCTCCGACCCCCTTCCGAGCAATCGAGTCAACCTGCTCGATCCCGAAGATTTGATTCAACGTTTCCCGGGAGTGCGCGATGGGGCGCAGGCGGGCACCGCCTTATCGACTGCTGGCTACGATGCCAACGTGGAATATGCCGAACTCACCAATGCCCGCAAGCTTCAACCCAACGAATACACTTTCCACCCTCAGCTGGGCTACATGACTTTGAACACGGCCCTGAACCAAGATGAGGTCCTCGCGGTGGCCTACCAATACACGGCAAACGGGCGCACCTACCAGGTGGGGGAATTTTCGAACGACGGGATTGTAGCGCCCAAATCTCTGGTATTGAAGCTTTTGAAACACACTCTGCTCAACGTCAAGTCGCCCATTTGGGACTTGATGATGAAGAATGTGTATAGCCTCAATGCATTCCAGCTTTCCTCGGAGGATTTTCGCCTCGAAGTGCTCTACCGCAACGATGAGACGGGCCTGCCCATCCCCTTCCTGCCCAAATCTTCTGTCAAGGATAAACTGTTGATCCAAGTCTTGGATTTGGACCATGTCAACAGCAACAACGATCCCTTCCCAGACGGCTTGTTCGACTATATCGAAGGCGTGACGGTCTTGAGCCAAACGGGCCGTGTCATTTTGCCGGTCTTGGAGCCTTTTGGGTCGGCGCTCAATCGATCTCTGCCTACCGCGGAGGAGAAAAAGCGGTATGTCTTTCAGCAGCTTTACGATTCCACTCTTTTCCGCGCTCAGGAACAAACGGAGCTGAATAAATTCGTCCTCCGCGGCCGCTACAAGTCGGCCGGGGGATCGTTGATTCAATTGAACGCGTTCAACATTCCTAGGGGATCGATTTCCGTCACAGCAGGGGGTAGCAAGCTGGTTGAAAACCAAGACTTCACGGTGGATTATGCCTTGGGTCAAGTGCGTATTCTGAATGAAAGCTTGCTTTCTTCGGGCATGCCGATCCGGGTGAGCTTTGAAAACAACACGCTCTTTAACATGCAGGCGAAGACGTTTGCCGGGACGACGGTGGAACACCAACTCTCGCGCGATTGGACGATTGGGGGCTCCCTGCTCCGGCTTTCGGAACGGCCGCTCACGCAGAAGGTGAACGCCGGCGATGAACCGATTTCCAACCGAATTTGGGGGCTCAACACCCAATACCAAAAGAACTTACCGGGCCTAACGCGCTTTTTGGACGGCCTGCCCTTTATCAGCACCAATGCGCCCTCGCGCATTCAAGTCCAAGCGGAATTTGCCCAGCTCATTCCGGGCTCCCCTCGCGGTATTAAGATCAATGGCGAGGCCACGACCTACTTGGACGACTTTGAGACGAGCCAAACCACCATCGACCTCCGGGGCACGACGACGTGGACACTGGCCTCGACGCCCGAGGGGCAATCCAAGCTCTTCCCCGAGGCAGCCCTGGCCAACGATTGGGCCTACAATGCGAACCGAGCGCGGTTGAGTTGGTACATTATTGACCCGAGTTTCTTTGCTTCTACCTCGCAGACCCCCGACAACATTCGGAATAATCCCGCGACGACGTCGGACCACCGGCAACGCATGGTGCCTTTGGCAGAGGTGTTCCCGAACATTCCCCTTCAGCCCGGTATGGCGCGCAATATCGCCATGTTTGATATCCAGTTTGATCCGCGCGAACGGGGACCCTACAATTATGATGTCAGCGGCTACCCCGGTTTGTCCAAGGGCTTGGAAACGGACGGAAGCTTGAAGGATCCGCGCTCGCGCTGGGCTGGGTTGATGCGCCAATTGACGATCAACAACTTCGAGGAGCAGAACATTGAATTTATCCAGTTTTGGGTGATGGACCCCTTCTTAGACGATCCCAATGCGGCGGGCGGGGATCTGTACTTCCACTTGGGGAACCTGTCGGAAGACATCCTGAAGGATGGCCGTCAGAGTTTTGAGAACGGATTGTCTCCCAATGGGTTACGCGTGGATGTAGATTCCAGCGTGTGGGGTTATACCTCCAAGTACCAGCCCGTGGTCGATGCGTTTGACAACGATCCCAATGCCCGCATTTTCCAAGACGTCGGACTGGACGGCCTGCCCGACAGCGACGAGGCCCAATGGCCCGGAACAAGCGGTCAGAGCTATCTCAATACCCTAGCCGCTGTGTATGGAACGGGATCAGCCGTCTACCAAGCGGCGGCCAGCGACCCTGCGGCGGACAACTTCCGGTATTACCGAGGTCCCAGTCAGGATAGTGCAGATGCCGACATTCTGCAACGCTACCGCTACTTCAACAACCCCGATGGCAACTCGCAAACGACCCTGATCAACGGCTTACCTGCGACGTACACCAACTTACCCGACAAGGAAGACGTCAACCGGGATGCCACCTTGAACAAGGCGGAGCAGTACTTCCAATACCGCATTTCCATGCGCCCAGAAGATTTGGTTATCGGCAAAAACCACATCGCCGACATCTACGAAACCACGACGGACCTCTTGCCGGACCAAACGCGTAAGCCGGTGCGCTGGATTCAGTTCAAAATTCCCGTTTTTGACCCGGACGATCGGGTGAATGGCGCGAGTGATTTCCGCTCTATCCGCTTTCTGCGTATGGTGCTCAAAGGATGGGAGGATCCGACGGTTTTGCGCTTTGCCCGCTTGGACCTCGTTCGCGGCGAATGGCGTCGATATCGCTTCTCGTTGGAAGAATCGCGTGAACTCATACCCGTGGATGTCAGCGACGAAACCAGTTTTGTGATGAATGCCGTCAACCTCGAGGAGAACGGGGGACGTCAACCCATTCCCTACGTATTGCCTCCGGGTATCGAGCGCCAAGTACTTCTCGGTAATACTTCATTAGTGCAGCAAAATGAACAAGCGCTCTCCTTGAAGGCCTGTGGGCTGCGCGATGGAGATGCCCGCGCCGTTTTCAAGAACACGACCATCGACATGCGGATGAACAAGCGTCTGCGTTTGTTTGCTCATGCCGAAGCCGGGGACGCTTCCCAGCCATTAAACGATGGCGATGTACGCCTCTTTATCCGGATGGGCAATGACTACAACCAGAACTACTACGAGTACGAAGTCCCCTTGAAGGTAACCCCGTATGGGTCGACCGATCCCGGAGTGATTTGGCCCATGGAAAATGAAATGGACCTCTCCTTTGAGGCCTGGACCAATCTGAAACTCGAGCGCGATGCCGCGGTGCGGGACAATCCAGCCATACAATCCAATGTCCCCTATGAGAAGGCATATGGCGAAGGGGTGATTCGCGTCGTAGGAGTGCCCAACCTAGGCAATGTCCGAACCATGATGATGGGTATTCGAAATCCCAAAAAGCGAAGCAGCGCCAGTGCGGATGATGGCTTGGACAAGTGTGCCGAAGTGTGGGTCAACGAATTGCGGATGACGGATTTTGACAATCGCGGGGGAATTGCCGCCTTGGCTCGGAGCACGGCTCAACTGGCAGACCTCGGCCAAGTAGCATTGAGCACCAGTTATTCGACCGTGGGCTTTGGTTCCTTGGATATGAATCCGATGGAGCGAAACAAGTTCTCTTCGGCGACCTACGACTTGCAAACGAATTTGGAATTGACCAAGTTCCTGCCCTTCCAAACGCGTTTGCGGGTTCCCTTCTTCATCAATCACGCGCAAGATTGGAAGACCCCGATGTTCAATCCACTCAATCCAGATATTGAAATGCCACGTGCCTTGAGCAATTTGGCGAGCACTCGGGAGCGCGATAGTCTGCGCTCCATGGTGGCAGACTTTACGCAACGGCGTGGATTCAACTTCACGAATGTGCGCTTTGACCGCGGCGGTGGAGGCGGCGGCGGTGGCCGTGGCGGCGCACCGGGCGGAGAAAGTCGCGGAGGAGATGCCAAGGGCATGCCCGGGTTACCCGGGTTGCCTGGCGGCGGCGGTGGCGGCCGCGGTGGAGCGGGCGGCGGCGGAAAGGTCAAAGGTCCCACGCCCTTTGATCTCGCGAACTGGAATGCTTCCTACGCCTTCAATGAGGTGCTCAAGCGGGATGCAAATACCCTAGTAGACAATTTCCAAGAGTACAAGGGAAGCTTGGCGTATGTCTTCCAAACGACGCCCTTTAATATTCAGCCATTCAAGAAGATCAAGAGCCGAAATCTGGACTTGATCAAGGATTTTAATGTCAATTTGACCCCCTCACGAGTAAGTGCCCGCGCAGAAGTAAATCGCACGGTGCAAGTCATGCAGATGCGCAATGTGGACAACCCCAAATTTGAATTGCCACGCACCTTCAGTAAGAACTTTACCATGGACCGCCACTACAATGTGATTTGGGATTTGAGCAAAGGATTGAAGTTTGACTACACGGCCCGCATGCGGGTGCGGGTGGACGAGCTGCCTGGACCCAACACGGTCGATTCGGTCAAAGCCTTTATGATGCAGGGCATCGAGGCGGGCGGGCGCCCGATCACCTACCACCACACGATCAATACGTCGTGGAATGTGCCGATCAACAAATTGCCTTACATGGACTTTGCCCAAGTGCAACTCCGCTACACGGCCGATTATGACTGGAGTACCAACAGTCTCCTGGCGGCGATGCAGAACATCGACAGTTTGAACTACGGCAACATCATCGAAAATTCGGGTAAATGGAACGCCACGGCCAACTTGAATTTTGCCACGTTCTACAACAAGTTCCCTTGGTATAAGAAGCTCAAGCAGGGCAGTGGTCGCTCGCGCGGGGGCGCCCCCTCCCGCAGTCCCGTGACCCGAGGAGCCCAGGGCACGAAGGATGCCAAAGAAGAGGAGCCAAGCTCGGGCGTAGCCAAGAAGATTTTGATTGGCGTCGTCGATGCGGTGACCCTTGTGAAGAGCGTGAATTTGTCTGGAAGCCTCAACACGGGCACTTTGCTGCCTGGATTCACCCCCACCCCGGTATACGCGGGTCTGAATCCGGCCAAGGGCATGGCCCCCGGATGGCAGATGCTGGCGGGCCTTCCCGTGGACATAGGCCCGATTGCGGCGGCCCAAGATTGGTTAATCAAGAATCCCAACCAACCTAACCGCATGATGCGCACTAGTACGCGGACCCTGAATGGCCGGGCCCAATTGGAGCCCATGACGGATTTCCGCATCACGGTGACGGCCAATCAAACCTTTGGCAGCCAGCAGAGCAGCACTTACCGATACAGCCGAGGGGTGGGACGAGATAGTTTATTCCCCATGGGATTCCATGCATTCAGCCCACAGAATCAACAGACATTTACCACGAGCTGGTTGGCGTGGAATTCGGCCTTCGAAACCTCTTCCGCCCCGGACTATGACAGCGACGCCTACACGCAGTTCTTGCAAAACCGTTTGGTCCTGTCGGACCGCTTGGCGACCCTGCAGGCGCAGGCGGACCCCACCTATAGCAAGGCCTTTATAGCGGCACCGGATTCCTCGCGCTACGGCTATGACGGGTATTCGGTCTTGCAAACGGACGTCTTGCTCAACAGCTTCTTGGCCACCTACGGCATGGGGGATATTAATACCTGGGCGATTAATGATTTGGCTGGGATTGCGCCCATGCCCAATTGGACGGTGAACTACACGGGCCTGATGCGCCTCAAGCCGATGCGCAAGGTTTTCACCGCCTTTGCCATCAACCACGCCTATGCCAACAACCTGACGGTACAGGGCATTCAAACCAATATGCTACGGGCCCAGCGTCTTCAGGACAACCCCATGATACGCTATCCGCGCAACGCGAATTTGGACATCCTCTCCGAAAATCAGGTGGGCCAAGTGTCCATGTCGGAGTCCTTCTCGCCCCTGATTGGCGTGGACATTCGGACGCGCACCAACACCTCCTTCAAGTTTGAAGTGGGCAAGCAACGCCAAGTGGCACTGAGCATGGCCAACAACCAAATCACGGAGAGCAAGTCCACCGATGTGACGATCGGGGTGGGCTACATCATCCGCGATGTGCAATTCACTATTGTGGATGAGGCGGGCACGCGCAACAACATCAAATCCAATTTGGAGCTCAAGCTGGACCTGCGATTGGCGGACAACCAAACGGTGATTCGCCGCATTCTGGAGGGCTTCAACCAGCCGACGGCGGGCCAAAAGCGCACCACCATCAAATTCACCGCGGACTACCGTCTGAGCCGACGATTGGCTGCTCAATTCTACTACGACCAAACGATTTCGGAATTCAAAACGTCGATGGCCTTCCCCACCAACCAATGGCAGAGTGGAATTGCCTTCCGACTTAACCTCGGAAACTAACCCTCGCCCTATCTTTGAGGCCTAATTCTATGCATGATGAACGTTCCCGCAAACCTCCGCTACTCGAAGGACCATGAATGGCTCCGTATTGAGGGCGATTTTGCCTACATCGGTATTACGCACTTTGCCCAAGGAGAGCTAGGTGACATCGTTTTTGTGGATATCCCCACCGAAGGGGAGACCATGGATGCCGAAGAGGTCTTTGGGTCCGTCGAAGCCGTGAAAACCGTGAGTGACTTGTTCCTGCCTATTGGTGGGGAAATTGTGGAGGTGAATCCAGCCTTGGATGCGGCCCCCGAGACGGTCAACAGCGATGCATACGGCGAGGGCTGGATGGTAAAGATCAAGATGACCGACCCCTCAGAGGCCGATCAATTGATGGATGCCGAGGCCTACGCTGCCTTGATCGGTGCCTAACATCCCCCGAGCGATTTGGTTGACGGCGGGTGCCCTCTGGTGCGCCGTGGTTATCTATTTCAGTTTATTGGCCCCGAGTCAACTCCCCGATATTTTTCTGAACATCAAGGATTTGTTTCTCCATTTTGGTGCCTATTCCGTGGCGGCCTTTCTGTTGACCATGGGGTCTCGGTCCCCACGTGGTCCGTGGAAGCCCGCCCTGGTTTCCTTTGCGCTGGGAGTAGGTCTCGAAATCCTTCAACCCATCG